>DAOOIV010000039.1 GCA_035384605.1 Phycisphaerae bacterium | reverse complement strand
TCCTGAAGGAGACCGTCCTGTCCCGGCGGCCGTTCCCGCTTCCGAACCGCATCTGGATGACCGCCGACGTCACGTTGACCATGGAGAGCGGAAGCCGTTGCTCGTGCAGCGCTTCCTGCATGAGGTCATGGATCTCCGCAGGCGCCCCCTTCGGCGGCACCTCGAACGTGATGCGCTTGCGCTCGTTGCCGACGATGGAGAGCCGCATCTGCCGCATTCTCACCTCGGTGATGCGGTCGGCCGGGTCGGTCGGGAAAGCGAACGCGCGGTTCTTGAGCCCGTTCAACTCGTAGGGGTGCGAATTCCTGTTCTCCTCGCCGAGTTCTTCATGCAGAATAGTCCGGGCGAAGAGTTGTTGCAGGTCCTGCTTCAGGTTCTTGTCGCCCTGCGCGTAGAGGTCGAGCGTGCCGTCCACGGGGTCATAGACAAAGACCACCTCGAATGCGGGGTTCTGCCGCCGCCGCTCGAACCGCCCCTGGTCGTCGTATCCGATGAACGTGTCGGTGTAGTCCTTCGGGTAGCCGAAGAAGTAGTGGTAGCGATCCGCCCGGATGTAATGCTCGACGTTGCACCATTTCCCGCGGCCCTGATTCTCCCGGTAGTAGGCCCCCAGCGCGTCGCCAAGTTCCTTGATCGCCCGGGCGGAAAGGTCGGGCTGCTTCCTGGGCATGTCTTTCCGTTTGCGCCAGTAGCGGCCATTGAGGTGGTCGGCGCGGTCCAGGATGGAGACGAGGCCGAACAGTTCTCGGTGGTTGAGGAAGACCCAGAAGGCCTTGTTGAGGAAGCCATCGTGGGCCTCGAGTTGCGTCGCCAGGTCCACGTCGGGGTCGTGAAACCCGCTCTCGTCTATCAGCGCCCGCGTGCCGTCCTCAGAGGCCAGGTCGAAGATGTCCCGGAAATCCTGTTCGACGTCCTCGACCTTATCCTCGGGCAGGGCTTGCCACGCGGTATAGACGGCATCGACGTCCGTCTCCTCGAGGTTGTCCCAATCGATGTCGCCCAGTTCGCCTCGGGCTGTGAAATACTCCCTGAGCAGCGCGTTCTCCGCCTGCCGCAGGAACAACCTGGGTGCATAGTCGTTCGCCATCGGCCGCTCCTTACTACCTCATCTGTTGTGGGAAGCGGCCGATGTGACGCTGTACGCCGACCACCTTCCCCTGGATTCTGAACTCGCCCGTCCGCACGTGGATGGGCTGCATCCGGCTGTTCGCCGGGTCGAGCCGGACGCCGTCGCCCTCACGGTGGAACCGCTTGAGCGTGGCCTCGTCGTCGATGAGCGCTACGATGACGTCGCCGTCCTCTGCGGTCTCCTGCTTGCGGATGATGACGTAGTCGCCATCGAGGATGCCAGCGTCGACCATGCTGTCGCCGACCACCTGAAGCGCGTAGCCGCCGCGCCCGCGAAGCAACTCCTTGTTCACGTGGAGCGTCCCGGTCTCGTGCTCAATGGCCTCGACGGGGCGACCTGCCGGGATGCGGCCGACGATGGGCACTTCCACGCAGCCGCAGGGCACGCGCTTGCGGCCCTTGACGATGAGCGACCGCGCGCCCAGTTCGCCGCGCTCCAGGTAGCCCTTCCGCTCCAGTTCCTTCAGCAAGTGGAAGACGCTGGAACTCTTGATGCCGAAGGCCTCGCCGATCTCGCGCACCGTCGGCGGCATGCCGTGGTCGCGGATGAACGCCTTGACCCAGGCCAATGTCTCTCGCTGGCGGGGTGTGAGTTCCTTCATCTTCAGTTCTCGTTCTTTCTGCGGCAGGCCATAAACTGCTGCATCTAATCCGCAAATTCCAAGTCGGTGATCTTCGCTTCCGCGCTTCCTTCTTGCCATTCGTCAGGCACCAGTGGTGCTTGGTAGAACTTTCCCCGTTCCATCTGCCAAACGTATCCTGGCTTCAGTGGTTTGCCGGGGGTGAACGAGGAATCAGACACGAGGACGGGGTGATAATCCTCCTCCGAGATGACTCGGCCGCTGCCATCCTTGAAGAAGACGGTCACCTCCACGGACCTCAGCGTGCGATTTCCACGGTTCTTCAGTTTGAACTCGACGCCCGGCACGCGCTCGTCAAGAACGGTCGTGTAATACTGGGACTGAAAGTCGTACAGATCGAGTTCGCCCAGATACGTTTGCTTTTCAGGCGAGTCCAGCCCCCCTATGTTGAGGTCCTTAGGGGTTGCGAAATCGACCTCGGTCACCATTGCCTGAACATTGCCCTCCTGCCACTCTGTGGGAACGTCCTTCGCCTGATAGAACTTGCCACGCTCTATCTGCCATACATAGCCCGGCTTGAGAGGCTTGCTGGGTCGCATCGAGAATTCCGACAGCAACACGGGGTGGTAGTCCTCTTCTGCGATGACATTCCCACCTGCATCCCTGAAGTACACCGTGACCTTGACTTTGCTGAGTGTCCGCTGGCCGGTATTGCGCAACTTAAACTCCACCCCCGGAGCCCGCTCGTTGAGGACCGATGTGTAATACTTGGCCTTCAGGTCATAGAGGTGAACGAGCTTGATATAGTCGGCCCTCTCTTGGGCGCTTCGATCTGGATCAACAGATCCTTCTCGCCCCGGGCGCACAATGTCACCTGCCCGAGACGATACGGATTGAGCGCCTGGAGCCGGAAATGCTGTTTCGGTAGCTTCTGGCCTCGAAGGCCGGTCCGGCCCGACAAGCAAGGCCAACAGGATGCCAAATACACATCCGAGACCTTGTGTGACATAGTAGGCTTTGAGGCTTCCAGCAGACAGCAGGCGACGAACCACAAGAAAGCCGAGCGCACCAGCAACCGCGATGCCCCCGATGAGCCCGAGATACAGACCTGCTCCAGGGCTTACCTGCGTGGCGAAAAGAGCGCCGAATGGATTGTCCTTGATGTCTGGCGAATCCAGGATGGAGCCGACCTTCCAGACGAGCGCCCCCATCCAGAAGACCGCCAATGTGCCCCACGCCTGAACAGCAAGAAATACGGGTGTGATCCACTTGCCCTTCACCACAACAGCCACGTAAGTGGCCATGGCAAGAATCGACACGCCGAGCACAATCTTGCCATCACCGGAAATGCCCGTCACTCCTCCGGCCCCTAACTTTATCCATATGAACAGAGGCGACAGCGCCAGAACAAGAAGCCCACCTCCTGCCGCCCATGCTGCAATCTTGAGCGGAGTGTCAAACGCACCAACCCCGTTGGCCTTCGCCGGAATCGTGAGGCACACCTCGGCGGGTTGCCTTGTCTCCGCCTCATTGCGGGTGGCGGTCGCAGGCTTCGTCTGAGCTCGGCTGGGATCTTCGATCTTATTCAGAGAGACCCTGACGAAACGAACCGTATTTCCGCACTTCGGGCATCTGATGTCGCGGGTGAGGTAGGAGGTCTTCCCACGCCCCAGCGCGCCGCAGCTCGGGCACTTCATGCGAATAGTTGCCTCTTCTGTCATGGCTCTATCTCCTCAGCAATGCGGTTGACGCCGGCCTTTGAGCCCAAGTGCCTTGGGCCGAACGCCACCAGTCTATCTAACGCACGTTAGAAGTCAAACGCTTTTTCGCCGTCCCGCATGTGCTTCCGCCAGGGGCCTTTTGAGAAATGAAAGAACCGGGCAGGAATCCCCTTGGCTTTTTCGCCCGGATGAGCAAGGGTGTGATCGTGATTGGCGGAGCAAGTGGCCGCAGGACAACATGTTAGGAGAACGTGGCCCGATGCCGAGAATAGCGTTCTACACGCGGATCAGCACCGACGAAGACCACCAGAAGTACTCGCTCGACGCCCAGAAGGACCGGCTTGATGCCTACTGCAAGAGTCAGTACGGCGACGACTGGACGCTCCACAAGGTCTACCGCGACACCGAGAGCGGCACGCACATGAACCGGCCCGGCTTGGAGGAGATGCTCTACGACGCCTCGGTCAAGGCGTTCGACGTGCTGCTGGTCTTCCGCGTGGACCGGCTCAGCCGCAAGGTCCGCGAGCTCGCCCAGATGGTGGATGAGCTGACCAAGCAGAACATCGTCCTCAAGAGCATCACCGAGCCGTTCGACACAGCCAACGCCGCCGGGAAGATGATGCTCCAGATGCTCGGCGTCTTCGCCGAATTCGAGCACGCGACCATCGTCGAGCGCACCAAGGTCGGCATGGAGAAGAAGGCCAAGGGCGGCGACTTCGTGGGCGGCATGGTGCCCTACGGATACCGGCTCGAACCGGAGCAGGGGCTTGTCCTCCGCGAGGAAGAAGCGCTCGTCGTGAAGAAGATGTTCTCGATGTACGCGCTCGGCAAGGAAGGCACCCAGACCATCTGCAAGAAGCTCAACGGTTCCGGCTGCCGCAGGCGCAGCGGCAAGAAGTGGGACAAGCGGGTCATCATCAACATCCTGCGGAACCCCGTCTACGTCGGCAAACTCCGCTGGCGCGAAGTCGTCTATGAAGGCAACCACGACGGCATCGTGTCCGAGGTGCTCTTCAACCAGGCCCAGGAAATTCTGGACCAGCGGCGGGAGGACGTGAGCGGCAGGCGGTGGAACAACGGCTCGCGGCTGCTGTCCGGCCTGATGAAGTGCAAGCGGTGCGGACGGCCGATGGTCGGCATCAGTTGCCACCGGAAGAAGGACGCGGGCAGCATCCCGTACTACGTGTGCACCAAGCGGCTCTCGACGCACGACTGCGACCAGGACTACGTTCGGGCGGACCTCCTGGAGGCGGCCATCGTCCAGGACATCAAGGCCATGTTCCAGGACGAGGACCTCATGACGCGTATCTGGGCGGAGGCCAACCGGCGGCTCGACTCCGAGAAGCCGGACCTCACGAAGGACATCCGCCGGGTGGAGGCGCACATGGCCGACGTGCGGGCCCGCATGGAGCGCTATCTGGAGGCCTTCGAGACGGGCAAACTCGATGCCGACACCTGCAACGGAAAGGTCCGCGATCTCAAAGAACAGCTGGCCGAGTTGGAGACTGAACGGACGGACCTCGAGGAGCGGCGCGAACGGCTGAGCCTGCCGGAACTGGACCGCGAGTTCCTGCGGAAGACCCTGGCGGACTTCGAGGAGGTCCTGGCTTCGGCGGAGAACGCAAAAAAGAAGCACCTCCTTCGCCAGTTGGTGAAGAAGGTGCTCGTTCATAGTCGCGATACGGTTGAGGTCTGGTACGGGTTACCCGCACCCGACCCAGCTCGTATCGCGGGAATAATGGCTCCCCGAGTAGGACTCGAACCTACAACAACCCGGTTAACAGCCGGGTGCTCTACCATTGAGCTATCGGGGAATCCTGGGCTTGCTCGCGGCCCAGATCTTCATTTCGGATTGCCGGCTGCGAGGCGCGGGAGTGGCAGTTTCGCCCCGATGCGCCCGGCCAAGCTCGGCACTCCATATACCTAACTTTATTCGTTTTCGGCAGTGAGTCAACCCCCGGATGCATCCCGTGCAGGGGTAATCGAAGGCCAAGGCTGATTCCAGGGCAAGTACCTGAGCCGGGCGAAACTGGCGGAGATTGGAGGCGCGGCCCAAAAGACGAACTCCAACGAGGAGATTGCCGCCGGCCGGCCGGCCGGCCGACGATCCGTGACAGTCTGGGAGCTTTTTCGGAACCCCTACCTGAAAGAGTACCGGTGTCAAGGGTTTTCTCTCGGCAGGGTGCGCGTTTTTCTCCCTTGGTCTGCGACCCTCGTTATGAACGGCGAGACGAGGCCGTCTGATCCTTTTCCACCGCCGCGGACTGGGGTGCGTCACTTCGAGGCACCTGTCAGCCCTGACCACGCTGGGGCAAGCCGCACACGAGCTTCTGCTCACGTTCTTGTCCGACGGTCGCCCACTCAGACCGCGCGCCGTGAGCCCCAAGCCATACCTCCGTGATTATTACCCCGCGTTATCGCAGGGATCGAGAATCCCTTGGGACGGCACGTGTTTAGCGAGCTGAGGGCGCGGGAGCAAGGGCCAAGAATGGCCGGAGGTACTCGACGGAGTCCTGGCTCGGTTGGTAGCAGGTGGCAGCCAGACTGGTGAGGATCTCCCAGGTGCGTTTGCCGCGCAAGGTCTTGTTGCCGCAGGACGATTTGCGGGCGATGACCGCGGGGCGCAGGGCTCGCTCGGCCCGATTGTTGGCGGCCTCCAAGGACGGGTCGTCCAGGAAGGTGAACAGCCGGCGGCGTCGCTTGCGAATGCGCTCGGCCACCTTGGCGGTTGCGGGCGTACCGGGGGAAGGTCTTCGATGTACGGTTCGCAGCGATGAACATCGGTCACCGGCCCGCCGCAGCGTCTCCCCGCCCAAGGCCAACCGCCTTTGTGCAAGCCGCAACCCAAGCGCCCAGTAATCCGAAAACATGCGCAAGCCGCACAGGTGTCTGGCCGTAAGGTCTTATAACTTCACGGACCCGGATCATAAAGCGGTCAGAGGTCGAGGGTTTCGCGCGTGCACTTGACATTCCTGAAATATGCGGCCGCACGGTTGCGCAGACGCGAGAAACCTGCGGAAGTCGAACCGGAGGAGTCCGACGCCGCCCACCAGCCGGGTCCAAGGCCACGACGACTGTGCTCTCGAAGTGCGAGAGAGGCGAGATCTTTTTGCAGGTGCGCACGACGAATAAAGGAAAAGCCCGCGGAAGCTTATCCGCGGGCTTTCTCGCAGTCAGCTAAAACAACTCCAATGCAGACTCCGGGCGGTTTGCCGCAACCTAGGGGATCAATACTGAATCGGTCTGCACGCCCGCAGTTGACATGGTGAGCATGTAGTTCGCCTGCCACGGCTCCAGGGTCCCGCTGTTATTGCCCAGTTGCACGTGCTTCATGTTCACGTCCGTGCTGGTGGGCGTCCAGATCAGGTCTTCATCGGCCCCACAGAGGGGGTTATTATACCACTTCGCGTGGCCGTCCACATACGACACGTTCTGGCCTTCGCGGCTGTGATTGCGGGAGTTGAGCGACTTGTGCTTTCTGTTAATGGCCTGCACCCATTCGGCGGCGGTGGTCGTACCATTTCCGTCAAGGTCACCGGGTGGCGGCATGCCGGTGGCCTGCGCCGTCTGATCATAGTCGTATCTGCCATACACCGGGGTTGGCCGCGTCTGAGATCGAACCAAGTTCGAGAACGGATTGCGATCCGCGGCTAGTGCTCTGCGCGGATCCTGCGAATTGGTCATAGCAACGCCGTATGAGCGGCCGGCCGAGCTCGCCGCTTCGTGGCTCAACTGGAAGGAATAGCTGAAATCGGAGCATTCGCTACTGTTGTTGGAGACCGCAGCACCGTCAAAGTCAAACCATCTGGACTCCTGTCCGGGCTGCAGCGCCGGACCGGAACCCCGCCACAAGTTGGCCGCTGTGGCGTTCGGTTCCTTCGGATCACCGACAATCGGATAGGGGTTGGGTCCTGACGTCTTGTGCCCCAAGGCGCGAGGGCTTGGGCAGATCACCTGCTTCGGCTGCAAATATGCTTTCCTGCCGCCCATCAGAAGCTTCCAATAGGAGCGAGTGTTGCTGCCGTTGTCTTCGGTCCCGGAAGGGGTCGTGGCGGTAACAGTGATAAAGCCATCGGGCAAACCTCTGTAACGTCCGATATTCGTATGCATGGCGGTACCGGCCACAAGATTGCTTGGCCGCCATGCCGTCGGAAAGCGATGCTGATTGGACTCGCTGTAAATGACGCATGCCTGGGCAATGGCTTTCAGGTTGGCTGCGCAACTGGTGCGCTTGGCGATTTCGCGAGCCCGCGACAGCGACGGCAACAGAATGGCGATCAGCAGCGCGATAATCGCTATCACGACCAGAAGCTCAATAAGTGTAAAGGCCCCTCTCTTGCGGGGCGACGCTCGTTCACTCGACATGACACGCCTCCTTAGGTTCCAGAAAAAGCCTATCACAAAACGTCGACCATAACCGGATGCCGGCCGCCTGCCAAGCCGCCGTCAGGACGCCCTGCGGGGTTCGCGTGAGGCATCCTCAGCCTGTCGGCCCCGACGTCGCCACGCGGGTCGGGGGTCCGGGCTCTGCCGGATTGCTCTACACGTCGCGTGCCAAACGCCAAGTCTCTTTGCGAGCCTTCCAAGAGCTGTTCCGCCCCCCTGTTCACATATCGTTGGTTCATTTCAACCAACCAGTGGTTGAAATGAACCAATTCGGGATGGTTCGCGTCACCATCGTGAAGAAGCCGTCATTTGTGATTCTGGAGGATAAGAGTCAGTCTGGCTTAACCATGCAGGTCTCGGAGAGAATCAGCGCGAGGTGTTTGCGGAAGAATTCATCCGAACAAATCCCTGATGCCGGGGGGCGATCAACTATTCTCCGCCTTCGGGCAGTAACCCGAACTTCGACATACGGTATCGCATCGCCTCGCGGCCGATCGACAACAGTCGAGCCGCAGCAGAGGCATTTCCACCGGTCTGCTTCAGCGCGCGCTCGATCAACGACCTCTCAAGCTGCTCAAGGTCGATAGGGGTACCTTCATCCAAGTTGCGCTCCGCCCGCGTGATCGGGTCCGCCCTGACCGGCACCGGCAGGTCTGCGTCGTCGATGGTCGAGCCTGAGATGCTCAGGGCGGCCCCCTCCAGTGCATGCTGGAGTTCGCGTACGTTCCCGGGCCATTGGTGTTGGCGCAGCGCCTCCCTGGCCGCCGGCGTCAGATTCAGGCCCGCGATCCCGTACTTGGCCGCAAGTCGGGAACAAAACAGGTCCGCGAGCAGCAGAACGTCGTCCCCACGTTCTCGAAGAGGCGGCAAATGGAAGGATATGACCTTCAGCCGGTAATAAAGATCCTCGCGAAATCTGCCCTCCCTGATCAACGACTCAATGTCCCGATTGGTGGCCGCGATGAGACAGATGTCGATACTTCGATCTCGCGTCTCGCCGATCCGTCTGACCGTGTGGGTCTCCAAGGCGCGCAGGAGTTTGGGTTGCAGCGCCGCAGGCAGATCAGCGATCTCATCCAGAAAAAGCGTGCCGCCGTCCGCCGTGGCGAACATGCCGGGTTTGTCGGCGGTCGCCCCGCTGAAGGCGCCCCTTGCGTGCCCGAAAAGTTCCGATTCAAACAGTTCCGCGGGCACCGCGCTGCAATTGAGGGCAACGAACGGTCCGGTACGATGCTTGAGCGACGCGTGGATGTTGTAAGCAAGCAGATCCTTGCCGGTGCCAGTCTCACCTGTGAGGAGAATTGCGGGCATGTCGAGGCCGGCGGACACGGCTCGTGCGGCGAGTCTGCCCACCTGCTCGCGGATCGCGACGATTCGCGGGCAGTTGCCGACCAGTTGAACCTGTCTCAACTGTTCCGCCTGGGCGCTGCGATACTGCTCGAGTCGTCGGCGGGCGTGCGACGCCGACCATACACGGTCCACAGCCACCGCAAGGACGTCGAGATCCACCGGCTTGGTAAGAAACTCGGCGGCTCCGCGCTTCATGGCGTCGACCGCCACTTCCACGCTCCCGTAAGCGGTTACCACGATTGCCTCAACGTCGGGCGACTCAGTCTTGATCTCCGTGAGGAGGTTCAACCCGCTGATACCGCCAAGCCGCACATCCAGAATGAGCATCTGCGGCTGGAAGCTGCGGAACTCGCCCATGACCTTCTCGCCGGCATGTACGAGCCGGACCTCATGCCCGGCGTCCGTAAGGGCATCGCCCATCGCTCGCGCCAATCCGACTTCATCCTCGACAATTAAGATCCTGGGCATGGCAGACCTCGGCCGATTCCAGAGCCTTTCAAACCTCTCAACTGCTTCGTACATCGCTCATCGGCAGTTCGATGAACACAACCGCGCCGCCGTCGGGGTTGTTCATGGCCCCCGTCGCGCCCCCCTGTCTGGCGAGAGCCAGGCGCATCAAGGACAGCCCCAATCCTAAGCCTCGCTCCTTGGTGGAATAGGACGAGTCGAAGATGATCTCCGGATTGTCTCGAGGGAGCCCCGGACCATCATCTGTGACGGAAATCCGGCACGCCTTTTCGGGAGTCTGCTCGACCCTAACAGTGATACGGCCGCCGACCGGTGACGCTTCGACCGCGTTCACAGCCATGGCAACCAGAGCATGTTCCAGCGTTTCCGGACTGTGCAAGCACATGACTCTGCCAGTGGGAGCGTCGACCCGCCAAGTCAAATCCTTGGAAGAAAGCTCTGCGCTCAGGGCTTCATGCACACGGTGAATGACGGGCATAACGTCGGCCATCTGCAAGGTCGTTGCTTCCTGGCGGACGACTTCCATCAGGCTGCCGATCCAGCGGTTGAGACGGTCGACTGAAGCGATGATTTCCGCCATGCGGTCGCGTATCCGTCCGTCGCCCGCATCATGGCGCGACACAACCTGGGCCAGCGCGCGAATGCTGGCCAAGGGGTTGCGAAGGTTGTGCGCCAACTGGGCGGCAAACTGCCCAACCGCAGTCAGGCGTTCGGACTCGACAAGGCGATTACGCATTTCACCCAAGCTGATTCGGGCACGATCCAGAGCTCCGGCCAGATTGGCCATCTCGGGAGGCGCCGTCAGCAGCGGCTCGTCCGGGGGCAAATCATGAGCGAGCGCCTCCACCTGTCGGTTGAGTCTGGCCATCGGCACCAGTACCCACCGGCCAAATAACCACCCGACCGTCAGAACGTGAAGGGCCAGCAAGGCCAAGACAACATTAAGCATTGCCATGGTCCTGGAAGTCTGTTCATTTGCCTCATTCATAACCTCCGTCTGCTTGCCCTCGAGAAACCAGACGGTTCGCTGGAGTGTCCTGCGGACGACGCCGGTCTGGGCACTCAGCGGATCCTCCTCAACCGGCGACGAACCAGCGCTTTCGACGGGCGGTGTTGTTGCATTCGCCGGTCGCGTGGCCGAGCGGCGGGCCAGCTCCTGCCATTCGCGGTAATCCCTCGCCACGACCTGCAGGTGCCAACGGGCCAGGTCGAAGTCCAGCAAGTTCCGCGTCTCGGCGAGCAGCTTCTCGAAGTCCAAGCCCTCCGGGGGCGGCACGGGTGACACCCCAAGCGGAGACAAGGCCTCCCTTTCGAAAGCCGTGCGCAGTCTCTCCACCCTCAGCACTGCCTCATGCCAGTGTTGCAGATCGGCTATGATCCTGCTTGAATGCCGTAGCTCCAGCAATGCGACTGCCACAGTAGCCGCAGTCAGCAGCACCACGATGAGGTAAACCAGCAGCAACCGGTATCGAAGGCTCATGAATCGCACCGAACCGGCCATTGGGGCCCGAGGCGCCCCCTGGCAGCCCGCCCACCAAACGGTATCAGGTGCCCGTCGAGGGCACAACACCCCGCGAACCCCGGTCGTCTTGTGCTTGCAAACCGCGTGCCAGCGGTCCGTCAGGGTCGCGGCACGGCGGTAAGTCCATAGGCTGTCGGGAAATAGTCGACGGGACCGGACTTTGGGAGGGCTTGCATCGAAACGGGAGTGCGTCTACACTCCTGTGCTCGCTGTGGATAAACGATGGGGACGTGCGTCAGCCGAGCATGAAATTCAACCTGATTGACAGAATAACGGAACTGGTTCCCGGCCGTCGTATCCGGGCGGTAAAGGCCCTCACCACCGCCGAGGAGTACTTGGCAGACCATTTTCCCCACTTTCCGGTCATGCCCGGTGTCTTGATGATTGAGGCGATGACTCAGGCAGCCGCTTGGCTAGTTCGGAGAACGGAGGACTTTGCGCATAGCATGATTCTCCTGGCCGAAGCTCGGAACGTCACCTACAAGAGCTTTGTGGCACCGGGTCAAACCCTTGAGCTGACGCTTGACGCCAAGGAGATCGGCCGGACGAGCAGCAAGTTTGTGGGGGTCGGGCGGCGCGGCGACACGGAAGTGGTCCGGGCTCATCTGACGCTCCGCCACTTCAACCTGGCGGAGGACAACCCGGCCATGGAGGCCAGCGACCGGAAGCTGGTGGCCGAGTTGCGCCAACGAATGGAGATCTTGACAAGGAATTGACCCTATTGAGGCCGTTCGGGGAGATACGGGTTGAGGTAAACCGATCCTGGCGGCCTGCGATGAAGACCTAGATGACGGAGGAAACCTGCGATGGCGATGAGCCGGGACGAGATCTTCGAGAACGTCCGGAACACGCTTGTTGAAGCCCTGGCGGTTGAGCCGGATGAAGTCACCGAGGAAGCGACCCTTCAGGGTGATCTCGGAGCCGAGAGCATCGACTTCCTGGACATCGTGTTCAGACTGGAAAAGGGCTTTGGCATCAAGATCCCGCGCGGAGAGTTGTTCCCGGACGACCTGTTGAACAACCCCGAGTTCGTGTCCAACGGCAAGTTCACGCCCACCGGCCTGGCGAAAATCAAGGCGGCGATGCCACATGCCGATTTCTCGGGCTTTGACGCGGACCCGGATGTCAACAAGGTTCCCGAGTTGTTCACTGTCCGGACGCTGGTCAACTACATTCAGTCCAAGCTGGCCGCGTGACCAACAGGGTACTCGCCGATGGAATAGACCGACGGCCGGCCCGGCGCCGGCCGTTGCTGTTGGAAACACGGCGGATCAGCCGCTGCGGAGCGACCTGACATCATGCGTTGGTTCTGGATCGACAGGTTCGTGGAGTTCGAATCGGGAAAGCGGGCGGTGGCCATCAAGAATCTCTCGCTGGCCGAGGAACACCTGCACGACCACTTTCCCGGTTTTCCGGTGATGCCGCCGAGCCTCATGATCGAGGGCATGGCCCAGACGGCCGGCATTCTGGTCGGCGAGGCCCGCAACTTCTCTGAAAAGGTGATCTTGGCGAAGGTCAGGCATGCGGTCTTCGACGGCATCGCCCGGCCGGGTCAACAGCTTCGCTACGAAGCGGTGATCGAATCCATCGCGGACGAGGCCGCACTGACGTCGGGCAAGATCTACTGCGACGGCGAGGCATTCGGGACGGTCGATTTAATGTTCTCGCATATCGACCAGAACATGAGCGGCTTGAACTTCCCCGAGGAGAACTTCGTATTCACCGAAGACTTCAAGAACCTGCTGAGCACGTTCCAGATCAAGGGGCCGGCGGGCACTCATTGAGGATTGAGGCATGAGTTCACGTCGCGTCGTCGTCACCGGGATCGGATTGGTCACGCCGATCGGCATCGGGACAGAGAGTGTCTGGAACGCCCTGCTGGAAGGCAAGTGCGGCATCCGCCGGTTGACGGCTTTTGACCCTTCCGGATTTGAATCCCAGATCGGCGGCGAGATTGATTCGCTGGTGATGAAGAACTACGTGCCGCGCAGCTACCTCAAGAGCACCAAGGTGATGGCCCGCGACATCGAGATCGCGGTGGCCGCGGCCTACGAGGCCGTCAAAGATGCCGGACTCAAGACCAAGTGTCTGATTGAACGAGGCGAGGTGCAAGGCCCTCCGAACGTGGACTCGACGCGCCTGGGGGCGAACATCGGCGCGGGCTTGATCTGCGCCGACCTGACCGAGCTGGCCGGGGCTTTGGCGACGGCGGTCGACGAAAGCGGCCGGTTCAGCATCCGCAAGTGGGGCAGCGAAGGCATGAACAACCTCACGCCCTTGTGGCTGCTCAAGTTCCTGCCCAACATGCTGAGCTGCCACGTCACCATCGTGCACGACGCCCAGGCCCCATCGAACACAATCACCTGCGGTGAAGCGTCGAGCCACTTGGCCATCGGCGAAGCCTTCCGGACGATCGCTCGGGGAGCGGCTGACGTTTGCATCTGCGGCGGCGCGGAGAGCAAGATCAACCCGATGGGCCTGATGCGGCAGCAACTCCTGAAACGGCTGACGACGAGACACAACGACAAGCCGCAGCAGGCATGCCGCCCGTTCGACGTGGACCGCAACGGCATCGTCATCAGTGAAGGCGGCGGCCTGCTCATTCTCGAGGAGCTCGAGCACGCACGGCGACGCGGAGCCCGCGTCTATTGCGAGGTGGCCGGCTTCGGAGCAAGCAACAATACGCACAGTTGGTATGAGCCGCATCCGGAAGGCGCCGGGATCGCCCTGGCGATCAGGAAAGCCTTGGATGATGCAAATCTGAAGCCCGACGAAATCGAGCTGGTGGGAGCATTCGGTTCAGGAGCCGTCGCCCACGACCTGTCCGAAGCGCGTGGCATTCGAGCGGCCCTCAACGCCCGCGGATCCGCGGTTCCGGTTCTGGCCATCAAGGGTGCCATCGGCAACAACGGTGCGGGCAGCGGGGCGATCGATCTCGGCATCGCCGCGCTGTGCATCAGCCAAGGCATCGTCCCACCGGCCCTGAACGCAGATCGCGTCGATCCGGAATGCGGCCTGAACGTGGTTGCCGGACAACCGCTGAAGGCGACAATCAGGAACGCGGTGAGCACGGCTTATGCCCTCAGTGGCGGTCAAAACGCGGCCCTGGTGCTCAAGCGGATGGAGGCATGACGTGTCACGACGGCGAGTGGTGGTAACAGGCATCGGGTGGGTCACGCCGCTCGGCGATGATATCGAGATCGTGTGGCAGCGGTTGCTGCGCGGCGAAAGCGCCGTCCGGCCGACGACTCTGTTCGACGCCAGCACCTTCCCCACGACCTTCTCCGCGGAGGTCCGCGGCTTTGAGCTGGGCAAGTACCTCGGTCCCGACGCAGACAAGCACAAAGATGCCAGCCGCAACAGCAGATTCGCCCTGGCAGCCGCGACAATGGCCTGGCGTGACGCAGGGCTGGCGGGCAACAACAGCCTCGACCCCACGCGAGTCGGCATCTACCTGGGCGGGGGCGAAGGTCCGATCGATTTCGATCATTTCGTCGCTGCGGCCGTGGCCGGCTGGGACCACCAGGCCAACGGGGGCCGAGGCAATCTCGACGCCCGCAAGTGGGTCGACCGAGCGGTGCGGGAATTGCAGGCCGTCTCCGAGCGCGAGCAGGATCCGAACATGGCCGCCGGTCATATTGCCTGCCAGTTCAATGCCCAGGGCCCGACGTTCAATACGCTCACGGCCTGTGCCGCGAGCACCCAGGCAATGGGCGAAGCCACAAACCTGATCCGCCGAGGCGACGCCGATGTCATCATTTCCGGCGGCACGCACAGCATGTTGCACCCGTTCGGCCTGACCGGTTTCAACCGCCTGACCGCCCTCTCGACAAGAAACGATGATTATCAAACGGCCAGCCGGCCGTTCGACCAAACCCGCGACGGATTCGTGCTCGGCGAAGGATCGGGCATCCTTATCCTCGAGGAGTACGAACACGCCAGGCGCCGCGGGGCAAGAATATACTCTGAGATCCTCGGCTACGGCTCGACCGCCGACGCGTTCCGCATCACCGACATCCACGAGACCGGTCGGGGCGGTATCGCCGCCATGCGGTTGGCTCTTGAGGACGCCGGTCTGAAGCCGGGCGACATTCACTACATCTCCGCACATGGCACCGGCACCGAGGAAAACGACAAGATTGAGTCGCTGGCCATCGCTTCGGTTTTCGGCGGGCGAGAGACCGCACCGCCGGTCAGTTCGATCAAGAGCATGATGGGCCACCTGATCGCAGCCGCCGGCGCCGTCGAACTGATCACATGCGTTCTGGCGATTCGCGACCAGGTGCTGCCGCCGACCATCAATTACCGCCAACCGGACCCCAACTGCCAGTTGGACTACGTTCCCAACCAGGCCCGCAAGGCCAAAGTGGTCAACACGCTCAGTAACAGTTTCGGGTTCGGCGGCCAGAACGATACGCTGATCGCCGTGGCGTGCGATCGCGAGAATTGACCGGAAGCCGAAAAGGGGCGCATGATCGGGGCCGCCAGGGGCGGCGCGGACCTGCCGGCGGAGAAACACGGCGGGGCTCGCCCGCCGGAGCCCCCTCGGCGTCGGCCGGCCGGCCCGGAGTACCGGACCATACGGAGTCTCACCCGTGAAGACTGCTACCGAGATCATTCGCGAAATCGAAACCACCGGCCTGGTGGCCATCATTCGGGCATCAGGCAGCGACGAACTCGTCGAGGTCGTCAATGCCTTGCGGGCCGGAGGCGTCACCTGCATCGAAGTCACGATGACCACGCCAAATGCGCTGGAGGTCATCCGCGCCGCCCGCAAGACTGTGGGCGACTCTGCGGCCATCGGTGTCGGGACGGTGCTGGATTCGGAAACGGCCCGGGCCGCGATTCTGGCCGGGGCCCAATTCGTGGTCGCGCCGATCACCGATCTATCGACCATCGAGATCTGCAATCGCTACAGCGTGCCGGTCATGCCGGGGGCGTTCACGCCGACGGAGATCGTCCGAGCCTGGCAGGCCGGTGCGGATTTCGTAAAAGTCTTTCCCACGAGCACGGTCGGCGCGGAATACATCAAAGACATTCGCGGCCCCCTGCCGCACATCAAGCTCGTTCCCACAGGTGGGGTGAATCTCGATACCGTGGCCGACTTCATCAAGGCCGGCGCCGCTGCGCTGGGTGTGGGATCGTCGCTAGTGACGAAGGACGCCATCAAGAACCGCGATTTCGCCGGTCTGACCAGAACCGCAGCCGCGTTCCTGGAGCGGGTCAAGCACGCTCGAGGCGGCTGAGCAAGTAGAGCCATGGCTAATGCGGTCGATGTATCGCCGACTCGCCTTCGCGCCGCCGTTCTGGCGGCTGGGTTCCTCTTCCCCATGGATCGGCTCCGCCGACCGGACGACCCCTCGTGGCCCAAAGCCGCTTGCTGGTTCGTTCCTTGGGGATTGCTGATCGGTCTGGTCTACCTGTTCATCTTCCGCGTCACGTGGAGATGGTTTGGGGAGTATCAAGGGATTCGCTGGCTTCCGGCGGTGGCGGTGCTGGCGATCGATCTGGGCTTCTGCGGGCACCGGTTGCTGGCGGGCATTGCACGGCTGCAGCATCCGGCGAAATCAGGAGCTGTGTGCGGTCCGGCAGGAATGACGCTGGGCGTCCTCCTGGCGGTTCTGCTGGTCCTGGTCGCGAAATACGCGATGTTCCTGTCCCTGCCGGTGGGAAACGTGGTTAAGGCTACGCCAAGCATCAACTGGTATCTGCCCGGCCAGGTTCGCTGGTTTTGCCCCGACATGGTTATCTACAGGCCGCTGTTGCTGATGCCGATCTGGGGACGCTGGGCCATCGGCTTGGCTATGCTCATCGGCCGTGTTTCAACTTCCCAGCCCGGGTGGCTTGGTCGGATGACAATGGGGCTCTCGCTGCCACGGGTTCTCGCTCAGTGGCTGGTCGTCACCGTGGTCACCATGGTCTACTGCGCCACGGTCATATCCGGCGAGAGCGTCTTCATACCCTCGGGACGCAGCTTGGCTTACGGCCTGATGATCTCGATTGCAGTGATGGTCATCGCTTACTGGGCAAGCTTCCTCATGGCCCGCCGGGGTGATGGTCAAACTGAGCCCAGCATCTTGCTTACGGGCCTGGTCGCCGAGTTGGCTTTCCTGGCCCTCTACCTGCACCTTGCCAACCTTATCTATTGGTTCTAAAGGCACTTACGGTTATCGGGGAATCGTCACATCCGCCCGATGCCGCTGGAGTCATCCGGGCATGTGTTCCGATAAACCTTTCAGTGGGCCCCGACGCGGAGCGTTGGGTTGTGCCGCTGCCAGCGGCGAAAAGAGGCGGGCAGGATGCCAGTGATTCGTCTGCGCGGAGCGCGGTGCCGTTGCGCCCGGCTGACACGCCGTTTGAACGTATTGCTGTCGGCCGGGGTGATGGTGTGCGCGCCGACGTCGCAGACACAGGGTGAACAGGATCTTGTTCAGGCCGTCCGATCGCGACAGGTGGAGCTGCAGTACCGCCTGATGGATGCCAGCCCGGACGCGGAGGTCGAGCTCTGGTACACCCGCGACCGCGGCGCCAGTTGGCAGCGATGGGGCATACACAAGGATCACGATCGCCCGATCACCTTCGAGGCCCCCGCTGAAGGCTTGTATGGCTTCACCCTGATCGTCAACGACAAAGGCATGTCCTCATCCCCCCCGCCCACTGCCGGCACGGAACCACAGCGTCGCGTCTTCATCGACTACACGCCGCCGCTGGTCCAGTGGGACAGTGTCGAGCCGGTCGAGTCTTTCGCGGCGCGACGGATTGTCCAGCTCAGATGGACGGCTCATGATGCCCATCTTTCCAGTCGACCGGTGTCGCTTTCGTATCTTTGTTCGATCGAGCAATCGTGGCAGGTCATCGAACAGGAACTGCCAAACTCCGGGCAGTACGACTGGACGCTGCCCGCACACGTCGCAGGCCAGATCACGCTGAAGCTGGCGGTTCGAGATCTTGGTGGCCACGTCGTCGAACGGCTTTTCGGCCCTGTTCCGATCGACCGGTGGGTGACCAAGGGCATTCCACTACCTGAAACGTCCACGCGTCCTGCCGGACCGACGGCCAACACAAGTACGTCAAAGCCGGCCCAACCGACCACCAACCCGGCCGGCCTGCGGTTCCTGGCCAAGGCCGACCGGGAGAGAGTCGAGCAGTTGTGGTCGAGGGGCAGTTGGCATGCCGGCCGAAACGAGTACGCCGTCGCGGCAGAGCGATTCCGGGAGGCCCTGGAGATCGATCCGACACACATTCCGTCGCTCTATGACCTCGGGGTCATCCACTATTACCAGAAGGAGTACGCCAAGGCGATCGAAAAGTTCCAATCCGTCCTTGCCCTGGAACCCCGACATCAGTTGGCTTTGCGAGGAATCCACGAATCGTACATCGCACAACGGCAATATGCCAAGTCATACGAGATTCTCCAACAGCTCGTCAGATATAACGAGAAGGACGCCAGGGCATGGCTGGACCTTGGCGACGTCCTGTTTAAGATGGAGCGGCCGGGCGATGCCCGGGAAATGTGGACAAGGGCCTTGCAGGCGGATCCCGCCGCCGCAGCGGTGATCAATGACGCCAAATGGCGTCTCTCACGATACGGTGCCGCAGTGGGCGGACAGGCCAAGACCGACCGTCAGCAGCGCTAGGAGCACGTGTGAAAGCCGCCGCGAGTGTACGGTAGGACAGCACCGGCGTCTTCACGGTATCTGAGGCTTGCCAAAGGTTGAGCTTAGGCGCCGGCTTTCCGCACATGTTGTAGCGCGGTCGAAAGGCTCGGTGACTTGAAGAAGGCCGCCAGAAAGACGCGAGATAGACGAGCATGCCAGCCGCCCAAGATAAGCCATCGCCGGCCAATCCGGTGATCTACGTTGTTTCCGGTCCGGAGGTCTTTCTCAGACAGGAAGCGATTCAGGGAATCGTTCGCCGGGTCCTGGGCAGTGCCGACCGGTCCTTGTCGCTGAGCGAGTACGACGGAGCCTCGACCGGACTGGAGCTGGCTGACGTGCTTGACGATGCCCGGACCTTGCCGTTTCTGGCGGAAAAACGGCTGGTGATGGTTCGAGACGCGGACCTGTTCATCACCCGCTACCGGGCCGAGTTGGAGGAATATCTGGAAAACCCCAGTCCTTGTGGCGTGCTGTTGCTGGAGTGCAAGTCGTTTCCGGCAACCACTCGGCTGTACAAGCGGGCGCAGGCCGCGGGAGAGGTGATCAAGTGTGAGACAATCAAGCCCCGCATGTTGCCGGCTTGGCTGGCTGATCGGGCGAGAAAAACACACGGCGCTCAGATCGACTCGCGAGCGGCCGCGCTGCTGCAGGATCTGGTCGGTAACGATCTGGGATTGTTGGACGGCGAATTGGAAAAGCTGGCCCTGTACGTGGGCGAACGCAAACGGATCGCGGTCGCCGATGTGGAGGCCTTGGTCGGGCAACATCGAGAAGAGAAAGTTTGGGATATACTCTCGGCAATGGCGGCGGGAAATGAGGCCCGGGCAATCGGCCTGTGGGAGGAGGTCTGGCAGACCGACCGGGCGGCCCCCGGCCGTGCGGTGGCCGGTATCGCCTTTACCGTTCGGCGACTGTTGGCCGCGAAGCGGGCCCAACAAACCGGCACGCCCATTTCCGAAATCGCCCGGATGCTGATGCGATGGAACGATGAGGCCGGCGTGCGGTCGGAGCTGGCGGCTTTCTCGGTGCAGCAGCTTGAGCAGATGCTGTGCACCTTGCTCAAGGCCGACGTAGACGCCAAAACCGGCGGCCCGAGCGTGCAGTCTTCAATCGAAGCCTTCATCATTGAAGGCTGTCGCAACAGGCGACAGAAAAGAGCGACGGGATAGATCGGCTGGTGCGATCGTCAGGGGGCAAGCGCCGGCCGAGTCATTCGGGAGTCGAGTGATATGAAACGAGCACGGACGCTCCTGTTGGCAGCCGGGGTGGGTGGCTTGCTCGCCGCCGGCTGTAACAATGGCCAACTTCAACCTCTGTGGCCGGCGTGGGGCCAGACCGGTAAGCACCCCGAGGACGCCCATGCGGTCTCGCAGCCGACATCCGCAATGCCGCCTGCGTCGGCTCCTGCCGAAGAGACAGAAGAGACATCCTCCGCCGCCGATGCCAAGATGGCCGCAGTCTCCCAACGGATCGAGGAATACCTGACCCGCGTCCAACAGGCCTTGACAAGCGCGCCCCAAAGCCGCCCCGCAGGCGAGCCGCCACGACCATCAGCGACCAGACCCACAAGAGACAAGACGATCGAGGGGACAACGCCCTCGCCCAAGCCGCCTGCTCTTGCCGTCACGAGTCGGCCGGCGGGAAAGGCAAATGCCGCCATTGCCATTGACCCTCAAGAACATAAGTCTGATGGGCCACCAAGTCCCATGACGGCCGTCATGGCCGCGCCCGCCCGTGGCCCGCGCGTCGAGCTGGTCGACGTTCGACCGGCGATTCGGCCCTCGCAACCCACCGCGTCAGCCCAATCATCTGCTGCCGCTAACCGACCAACGACGGGCGAACCCTCCGGCCCCATGCCGATGGACACCGCCGCGATGATTGCTTATCTCGAGGACGTTGTCGCCAGGCACCCGGAGCAACTCGACGATCAGCTCAAGCTTCGTCTGCTCTACCTGGCGACCGGACAGGATGAGAAAGCCGTCGCCCCCCTGAACATCGGCGATCCGGTGCGCGCCGAGTTCGTGATCGCCCTGCTCAAGACGCTTCGCAACTCGAAAAAGATGATTGTGGACCCTGCCAGCAAAGACCCCTCGGCCCTGGCGGCGGTTGACGAACTCCGCCGGCTTCTCGGTCAGCAATTACCCGTGTCCATTCCCAGGATCGCACTGGTTACGCGGATCAACAGCTTCGGCGACTACCTCGCCCTGAACCCGCCCAAGTTTCCGGCCGGCAAGCCCGTGCAGGTGTTTCTCTACACCGAGGTGAACAACTTCCGTTCCGAGCCCACCGACGACGGGAAACTGCAGACCATCTTGTCGCAAAAGGTCGAAATCTTCGACTCGAGCGGGAAAATCGTGTGGCAGCGATCCGAACCGAACATTGTCGATCGCGTGGTCACTCCCCGGCAGGACTTTTTCATACCCTTCCCGATCAATCTTCCCGACGATCTGCCGGCCGGCGAATACATTCTCAAGGTGACCATTGAGGACAGGCTCGGAGCAACCACCGATCAACAGAAACTCACCTTCACGGTGGGACAGTGAGACCCAAGGCGGAAGGACGAAGGCGGAAGGATGAGTCAAGACCGGCTCTATTGGGCAACTGAGTTTTCAATCCTCGTCGTCGCCCATCCTTCATCCCTCATCCTTCATCCTTGAGCCTTGAGCCTTCCTCACTGGCAAGCCTGCTGTTTCCGTGTAGACTACCCGTCCAATGAGCACCTACCGTATCGTGATACTGGGCAGCGGGACCTCGCACGGCATTCCGATGATCGGCTGCTCATGCCCCGTCTGCACGTCAAGCGATCCCCGCGATAAGCGGACGCGAACCAGCGTCATCGTCGAGGCGGCCGGGTGCTCGTTTCTCATCGATACCTCCCCGGAGCTGAGGACCCAATGCCTTGCCTGCAACATCACCCGCGTGGACGCCGTGCTCTACACCCACTCACACGCCGATCACATCGTCGGCCTTGACGATCTCCGGCGGTTCAACGCTCTCCAGAAAGCGCCTATCCCCTGCTACGGCGACGCTCACACCCTGCATGATCTTCGCCGCATGTTCCCGTACGCATTCAAAGACATGCCCGACTACCCCAGCGCCAAGCCGCACCTGGAAATGATCGTGATCAACGAGCCGTTTGACCTCTTCGGCGTCCTCGTCATCCCCATTCCCCTCTATCACGGCAAGCTGACTGTATTGGGCTACCGTGTCGGACCTTTCGCCTATTGCACCGACTGTAACCAGGTTCCCGAGGAGTCGATGAACCTCCTGCAGGGGCTGCAGGTGCTCATTCTCGACGGGCTGCGCCGCCGGCCACACCCGACGCATTTCAATCTCGAGCAGGCCGTGGACGTCGCTCGCCAAGTCGGAGCCAAACAGACCTTCTTCACCCACATCGCCCACGAACTGGGGCACGAGGCGACCAACGCCGAGCTGCCGGCCGGAATGGCACTGGCCTATGACGGGCAGGTGATCGAGATCAAGGATGCATGACGATCGACGAGCCGGCGGCTTCATGCCGCCGGTGAACCCATGAGGACAGGGACAGACTGTGGATAGCGAGGAAGCGGTCAGCGGTCAGCAGTCAGCGATCAGCTCGGACGTTGCTCATCTCCCGGTCGACGCTCGGTGCCCACACTGCGGGTATTCGCTTCGCGGCCTGCCCGAGAACCGGTGCCCGGAGTGTGGACGGCCGTTCGAGGTGACGGAGCTCACGCAGTCTTTTCGACCCCGCTGGCCGCAACTGCTGACCTGGTACCTCGCGGCGTGCGTGATCGCCACTATCCTTGACCTCTCGCCCGCACTGTTGCGATGGAACGCTTATCTTCTTCTTCCCCACGGCACGGCCGCGGAGCCGCTCAGAGACGTCGTCAACGTCGCTTCGCTGGTCAAGACGGCTCTTATCCTCGCAGTCGGCCCCATCTGCATCGTCGGACTCATCCAACGCAGAGATTGGGCCAGGAAAGGCTGCGTGCTCATCTTCACTGTCAGCCTCTTCGCCTCGCTGTCCTATCTCCACGGCATTCAGGAGACAATCGGGGCGACGTCGGGTCTGCGTGAGGCTGTCAGCGCCACCCTGCCACGCCTGGCTCTTCTTGCCCGAGGACTGGAACCCGCACTGGTTGTGTTGTTTACGCTGACCGGCCTGCGGAGAAAGACTCTCATTCGCAAAGGCAGGCCGCAGCCTTCCTTGCCGCCACCCGGACCGTCTCTGATCAGGCGAGACTGGCCGCTCCTCATTGCCATGATCCTTCTCGGGCTGGGTGTGGCTCTGGCCGGCTACGGCTGGCTCGGACTCCACGCAATGAAGCAGATCTCACGATACCTTGGGATCGCCGTGCAAGCCCAGGGAGCCGATTTGCTCGAGGCCACCGCGAAGATCCATGTCATGCTTGGCCTGCTCACGATGGCGGCCTCGGCGGTCATATGGCTCCGACCCTCACTGACGCGTCTGCTGACAATCGCGGTTGCGTGCACGCTGGTCAGCGTTAGGGTTCTTGAGTTCATCGCCTACCAGATCGCCTATGCGCCCGAGCCCCTCTGGGCCCTCTGTTCGGCGCTGCGGATCGTCGCGACGCTGACCCCGTGCCTGGCATTGGTGTTGTTTGCGTTCCTGCCCGCCGGCAGGGAGGATATCCGGAGGCTGGAGGCGAAGGGATAGTAGAAGTGGTCAGTTGTCAGTCTTCAGTTGTCAGTGGCCAGGCCGAGGACCCGCTTGCGGAGGCCTGTTGCCCGCATTGCGGGTACTCGCTTCGCGGGCTGCCGGAGAACCGCTGCCCAGAGTGCGGCAACGCGTTCGATCCGGTGGAGGTTGCCGGGACGTTCCAGGCAAAGTGGCCCGTCCTGATGAAGTGGGTGCTGCTCGGGTACGTGATCAGCGGTGTTTTCACTTCGCCGTTTCTGATCCCGTTTCTCCTCAGTCTCAGGTCGACCCCGGCGTCACGTCCCTTCGCGATGCTCAGCACCCTTCCCTATCTGGTAAGGGCGCTCATCTTCGCGGTTCTGGGTGCGATCGCCGCGCTCGGGCTGCACCGCCGCCGCGATTGGGGCCGCAAGCTCGGCGTTGCCGTCTTCGCAAGTGTATGTCTAACCTTCATCCTGCCGGTCCCGCTGTCGGTCGCCTTCGGCAACCCAATCGGCGGGTTCAGCCGGCCCGACCTGTTACTCTACTGGCTGAGCCAATGGGTGGAGGCGCTGCCGCCGTTTCTCCTGCTGATCTTCCTGACAACGGGCCTCCGCCGCCGTTCGCTTGCTCGACGACCGGACGAAGCACCACCACTGCTGTCACGCACACGATTCAATCCCCGCAAGGACTGGCTGCTTCTCCTCGTCGTCATTTTCATCAACATGGGGCTGCTTGAGGCGTGGATCGCCGCGGGCTTCGGCGGCATCCTTCGCTACCTCCGGCTGCAGGGTTACCCGAGCGGCAAGGCTTTCTGCGTCCTTGCCATTTTCATCACCGCCGGGTTTGCCATCTGGCTGTGGCTGTCCGCGATCCTGCAGTGGCGCAAACCAAGGCTTGTGCGCACGTTGGCTGTTCTCAATCTCGCAATCTTCACCGCGGGATTGATGATCCAGCAGATGGTGAACCAGCTGCTCTGGCCGTCACCGTCGCCACTGGCGGTTTTGGCCTGGTATGCTGGCAGAGCATTGCTCGCGGGCCTGCTGCCTCTGCTGCCCATGCTCATCTTTCTGTTCCGAGATCTCACCCACAGCGACCTGCAGCTCGTCAGCAGCCCGAAACAGCGGTGACCGTCCGTGAGCACGAGCCTCAGATCCGCTGAGCGGTGTTCGTGTTTGCGGACTGGAATCCTACCACATGGGGAAACGAGATGGGAATCTCGTTCCAGCGGCCCACGCCCAACAAAACGACGGGTCTCGGCCGCCGTAGCGACCTCGACACTGCCCTACCGCCTGGTTCCTTCATCAAAACGGCACTTCGCGATGATTTCATCTCCCCCGCCGCTGCGGAGCTGGGATACGATGTCGGCCACCAGATCGTCCGACTGACTTGCCGGCCGCTCGGCCTTGGCCCGGACGTGGCGGGTTCCTTTAGGATCAAGGACCAGCGCCTGGCACCGAAGAATCCCCCTCGGTCCCCCCTTGGCAAGGGGGGAAGGACTGCCTGATACACTTGTCGGCCCTGAAACACTCATCGGCTCGGCGATCACTTCCGCCAGGATCGCCACCGGCGCCCGGCAACCGGCATCCAGCATCGACAAGACTGCTCGCTCGGAACGGACAGCGGCCGCCGTCGCCTCGTCATGCACGACCGCCAGCAGCGATACCACTCGCTCGTCGCCCTTGCGGCCTTCCAGGGCCAGGGCACCTTGCCCCGGCGCCGGCAGACACACCTGCGGGTCGAAGGGATGCGTGACATGCTCTTCCAGACCCGCGCGCTTCAGGCCCGCCATGGCCAGCACAGCCCCCGCACAGTCTCCGCGATGGATCTTTCGGATGCGCGTGTCCACGTTGCCTCGCAGACCAACGAACCGAAGATCCGGCCGCAGATGCAGCAACTGCGCCTGGCGTCTCAGGCTGGTCGTCCCCACGACACTCTCAGGAGGCAGCTTGTCAAAGGGAGCTCCATCAGCCGAAACCCACGCGTCTCGCGGGTCCTCGCGAGCCGGGTAGGCCAGAACATCGAGCCCGTCGGCCAGATCCGTGGGCAGGTCCTTGGCTGAGTGGACCGCCAGGTCAATTGAGCCGTCCAGCAAGGCGCGTTCAAGCTCCTCGGTGAACAAGCCCTTGCCGCCAATCTCCGGCAACGGCCGATCCTGAAAGCGGTCGCCCGTTGTGGTGATGATTTCAGCGCGGACTTCGAGCCCGGCGTGGGCGGCGCGAAGCCGCTCGATAACCCAGTTCGTCTGGGCGCGGGCCAGTTGCGACCCGCGGGTACCCACGACAAGCTCGTTTTGCCGGCGCGACTTGCTCACTTCAAGGCTCGAATGACTGCGTCAGTCAGAGAGGCTGTCGAACCTGAACCGCCAAGGTCGGGTGTCAGCACTGAGGCATCACCTGTGCTGAGTGCCAGCTCGCAGGCACTGCGAATACGAGAGGCCGCCGCGTCCTCTCCCAGGTGTTCGAGCATCATCGCTCCGCTGAGAATGCAAGCCAGCGGATTGGCGATCCCTTTTCGCGCGATGTCCGGAGCCGAGCCATGCAGCGGCTCGAAGAGCACGCACTGCGAGCCGAAACTGGCACTCGGGACCATGCCGGGCCCACCAACCAGCCCGGCCGCAATGCTGCTGACCATGCCCCCGGTCAGGCTGTCAAGCAGGATGACGTCAAACTGCGAGGGGTTGCGAACCAACTGCATGCAACCGTTGTCGATGTTCATTTCTTCATAGACGATTTGATCGGAAAACGAGCGGTGCGCCTTCCGGGCACACCGCAAGAGAAGGCCGTCCGTGCGCCTCAGGAGATCGGCCCGGTGAAATACGGTGACTTTTCTGCGATCGTGTGACAGGGCATACTCGAATGCGAACCTGGCGATTCTCGTCGATACATCGGCCGTACAAACCTTCAGCGCCTGGGTGACCCCTGGAGCAACCTCGTTCTCGATTCCGGCAAACAAACCCTCCGTATTCTCGCGAATGATGATGAGATCGACCTTGGGGTGGAGGGCCTTCACGCCCGGAATGGACTTGACCGGCCTGACCGCTGCCGAGAGCCCCAACCGCTGCCGCAGTCTGATGCTGACGTTGCCATGACCGCTGGCAACCTGTGTGGTGATCGGGCCCTTGAGAGCGATACCGTGGCCGATGATGGCCGCGATGGTCCGCTCAGGCAAGGGATTGCCGAAGAACTCGATCCCGGTCTCGCCGGCCGGCAGGTTGACCCACTCGATATCGACATTCGCCGCTTCGATCACCCGCTTGGCAACGGAGGTGACTTCCGGACCGATTCCGTCTCCGGGCACCAGACAAACCGTGTGTGTCATGTCTCTTGGTCCTCGCGTAGCGGCGCACCTGTCAGGCACCATGTTGCCCTGCGGCAGCCTGAGCGACGGGCGAAATTATAGCCACCCGGTTTCCTCCGGCAATCCGACGTCCCATCGCAAGTGTTCGACACATCTGACGGACGTTCTTATGTGTGTGCCGCCGGCGGATTCCTGGCCGGCGTCGATACGACGAACCGACCCGATTCATGCCTCGATTGAAGACTTGCGGGAACACCCAGGGTATGATGACGAATATGGAAGAGCGACTCGAGAAGCTGAGCTGGACTGGCAACGATATGCCCGCGACGGCGGCCGCAATATCGCCTACCGCCATGGCGCTATTCGCCGCGTCAATGGCCAGGGGCTCATCGAGAATCACCAACGCGGCATTTGACCCGGCCATACCAACGCTGATCGACGGACTGCGGCAACTTGGCGCCATGATCCTGGCGGACGAAGCCACAGGCTGCATCGAGATCACCGGCTGCGGCGGATACTGGGTCCACGGCGATCTCGAACTCAACTGTTGGGGACAATCGCCAACGGCTCACCTGCTGCTGGCGGCCTGCGTTTCGGGCCGAAGCCGGTACTGCCTCACGAACCCGCCGTCGATGACCGCCTCTCTCGCATCGCTCATCAACGCGCTGACCGATCTGGGAGCTCAGATTCACCCTGATCATGATGCGTCCGGGTCCGGTATCCAGATCGGACCGGCACTCTTCCGCGGTGGCCGGGCGACGGTTCAGAACAACGATGCACCCGGCGCTGTGGCCTCCTTGCTCCTCGTTGCCCCACGAGCGGCGGGGGACGTGTTCCTTGAGGTTCCGCTGTGGCCCGTCCGGCCGCCGGAAGTGATTGTCGCTTTGCAGACTCTGGAGGACTTCGGAATCACGGTCGTCGACGACCAGGCCGCTCGCATGATCGTCCCAGCGCCCCAGTGCTACGACGCCTGCCAACACGACATCTCAATCCGCAGGAACGTCTCCTGACCATCGGTCCGTCGTCGGCACAGTGGCATCAGCGGCTTGCCCACCGGCGCGTTGTCCCGGAAACCAGCTTCCATCCGCGCGATCTTGCTCTCCCCCTTCGCCCTATTCACCGGCCTGCCTGACCCATCTGGATTCCCGCTCGGCGCCCGTTTATGATCTGCCGACATATCTGCATTGCCGTTGTGTCTGAGGGGCTGAAGACTTTCAGGTAGGAGACCCGATTCATGGCCGATTCGCCAACCCCAGCCGAGCCATCCTTTGTCGGACCTAAACCTATCGAGGCACTGGTCATCAGGCCCTGGCCTAAGATCATTCTCATGCTGCCAACGCTCTTTGCCGCCCTGATCTGCGGAATCCTCATGCTCTGGTATCAGATGCCCACCGCAGAGGCCAACGCCACTTTCGGTGCCGTCCAACACTACATCGGCCTCTTCTTCCTTGTGGTACTCGCGGTGAACCTGACCATGTTGCTGTATGACCTCAGCCTGAAAGGCTTTATCCTGGTAACGCTCCTCATCGCCGTCCTGATACTTGTGCTGGCGCTGATCAACCGCAGTGCCGAAACATCGATCTGGGCGATCATCGGCCGCTTTCTCAGCGTCAGGGTGGTGGCCAACGACCGGTTCTACTTTCTGTTCGCCATGGTGTTGCTCTTCAACCTTGGAATCGCCTGGATCATCACCCGCTTCAACTACTGGAAAGTCGAGCACAACGAGATCATCATCCACCGCGGCTTCATGCACGAACAGGAACGGCACCCCACCGCCCAGGCCCGCTTCAAGCTGGTCATCGAAGACGTCGTCGAGTACGCGATTCTCGGAACCGGCAAGCTGGTCTTCTACTTCGGCGACAGCAACACCCAGCACGAATTGAGTACCGTGCTTTTCGTCCATCGCAAAGCTAAGAAGCTGGACGAGCTGCTTGGTCGCCTGGCCGTCACACAAACCGCCCCCACCGAATCGTAAGACCCGATACCGAGGCTCACAATGCCCACTTCAGCCTCGCCGGCCTTTCCGCCGACGGAAAAGGCTGTCGTAGAGATTGGCGTTCACGGCAACAGGCCGTTATCATAGGGGATCAAAGAGACCAAAAGCTGAGAAACAGAGGACGAAAGGACCATGCATTATCCGCGTAAGATCAGTCGCAGAAAGAAGATACGTAAACAAGGTTTTCGTGCCCGTATGCGGACTTCCAAAGGCCGCAAACTCATCAATCGACAACGCCGCCGAGGCCGTCACACTCTGTCCGTCATGCGGTGACCCGCCGGCACCGTCCAAGCGGGGTACCCAGGGAAACCCTTTACCTGTGATCATCGAGCCGGTTTGCGAGCGGCGGTCTTCGAGGGCTTCAGGCCTCGAGTCTCGGCCTCTGTCGGCGAGCTGAACTGCCGGCGGTTCGCCTTTTTGATTCGCTTGACCGAAGGTGAGTCCGGGGTGTGGTAGACATCACTGCTGAGACTGGCCACCACGGGTTGCGTGGCGGGCGGCCCAACGGACTTCGTGAGAAAATCGACGATGGTCTTTTCGATCCCGGCCACCTGGCCCAGCATGCGTGTACCGTGCAGGGCCATCTGGTCGCCGGCCTGTCCGGGGAAAAGTTGCACGTTGGCTCCGGGCACAATCGCCGCCAGCGCCTCGGCGGCGCTCCGTTCGGGCTCTGCAGCCAGCATCAAGAGCGGCCGACGGCCGTACTTGCGGGCGTCACGCATCGAGTCGATGCCGAGGTACTTCGTCCCGGGCGTCAGCCACACAACGGCGTCCACGGAGCGGTCACGGCCGGCGTAGTTCATCACCACGCTGCCGCCGACGCTGGCACCAACGAGCACAAATCGCCCCGTATCGACTCCTGGTTGATCAGCCAGCCACAGGTAAGCCGCCTCCACGTCACGATACATCTCCCGAAACAGTTTTGGATCGCGATCCCCCACCCGCTTCGGCAGGTTCATCGCGGCCGGGCCGACGCTCTGGCCGTGACCACGCACGTCAATGGCAAGCGCGGCAAAGCCCGCCATATGCAGAAATGGCAGCAGCGGCAAAAAGTCCTTATGGTCCGTGTTGTACATGTGTAGCAGAATGGCGATCGGAGCCATGTCTTCCGCCTGGGCCCGCGACGGCACAAACGTGCCGTGGATTTCGATACCGTCGTCAGTGGTGAAACTGACGCGACGGGTCTCCATTTGGGAATGCGTCTCGGCCGGGCGCGATGTGGCGGCTGCACGCGCCGCCGGCGCAACGCCCAAAACCATCGCCGCATGAACCGCGGCTATCAGAATCCCGGATACCACCCGCTTCATGTGGCCCCCCTCGTCGCCGAGCCCGCTATCTGCCTGCCGGTCCCGGCCAGTCGGCTCTCAGGAACCGGCCGTTCTTGCTAATGACCTTGCCGTCGGCCTCAACCACGCCCCCCTGCCGCAAGTCGCAAACCATGTCCCAGTGCAACGCACTCTTGTTGCGGCTACCCGTTTCAGGATAGCCCGCTCCCAAGGCCATGTGGAAGGTCCCGCCGATTTTCTCGTCGAACAGCGTGTTCCGCGTGAATTGCCGTATTGAGTAGTTCGTGCCCAGGGCCAGCTCGCCCACAAAGCGAGCACCCTTGTCCTGGTCGAGCATCTGGATCAGGAACGGCTCGCCCTTGCTCGCTGAGGCCTCGACCACCTTACCGGCTCTGAGCCGCAAACGCACGTCCAGCACCTCCTGACCGCGATAAACGGCCGGAAAACTGAACTTCACTTCCCCCTCCGCCGAGTCCTCGATCGGCCCGGTAAAGACCTCGCCGTCCGGGAAGTTCTCGTGTCCATCACAGTTGACCCATCGCCGTCCTTTCACGCCAAACCGGATGTCCGTGCCCTGGAGCGTCTTGAAACGCACCTCGCGGGCCTTGTTGAGCACGTCGCACACCCGCCTCTGACGGGCGCTCACTTTGCGCCACTCGGCGGGTGGGTCCTTGCAGGCCAGCAAACCAGCCCCGTAAACGAAATCCTCATATTGCGACAGCGACATCTCGGCATCCTGAGCCGAAGAGTGACAGGGAAACTGCGTACCCGACCAGCGCAGCTTGCCCTTGCCTTTCATGGCGGCACGTTTCATGAAGACATCCATGAACTGCCGCCGGGCCTTGCTGACCGCGGCTTGTTTCTCCGGAGGAACGCGCGTCATGGAACGTGTGTTGTCGTTTGCCCAGATGCTGATCGAACAATCCACGTTCTTGATCTCATGAATGTTCAGCGGGTTGCTATAGGCCAATTGCCTGGGCCGTGCATGCTCGAAGAAGATGTCGGTGCACTCGTCGTCAGTCACGCGAAGAACCGGATGTCCGCCGGCGATCACAACCTCGCGGTAGATCGCTCGAATCAGCGGGATGGCCGTGATCGAGCCGACGATACGCACCACGTCATCCCGCTTAACGGCCACCGAGTAGTTCACCAACACCTGTGCGAGCTTGTCGATTCTTGGATCGCGCATGGGACAACCGTTGCTCCTGTGTATTCGATACGCTTGCAAGGGCTGGCTCTGCTTCCCGGCCGCCCGTGCCGATGGCAGGATACTCCCCGACGTTCTGCGTCGCAATGGCGTGCCGTGACGTCGCAGCAGGGCAGCCCCGTAGGCCCTCTTACCGGTGCCATCCGTTCCCGACTCGAGGATAAAGTGCTCCTCCGCGTTCCGGCGAAGCTCTCCCGCTCTTGAATGCGAATGCCCTCATGGTGCCTCAAGGGCATGGCGACGTGAATACATCCCCATCTCGGTTTCCATAGCGCATCTGTCAGAACCTGACAGGTTGTCTCCAGATGCTTTTCCGATCAGCAAATGCCTTCGTCGTAATCGGGATACTGCGGCGGCGACTTGCCGTGCTTCTCGATGATTCGCGGGTAACGGCCGCGGCGGCGGTGACCGTCGGTTTTCACCACCGTAATCTCGTGCCACCAGGAGTCTCCGAAGTCGAAAAGGTACTCGAACTTGCGCCCCCGATGTAGGTTGAGCGAATCGATCGTCGTTCGGGATGCGTCATGGGGCGCAGGGCCATCCCAAGGGTCGGCTTCCTCCGCAGCGTAGGGATGCGTGAATTCCACGGCGTTGCGGCTTGGGCGGCGCCGGCCCCGATATCCGCCGGGCGGCTCGAAGTAAAACGAATAAAGGTGTTCGTCATAACGTTCGAAGGCTTCGAAGATCGCGAAGTGCAGATCCTCAAGCGTCTGATTGCCTGGAACCTCAATGAGCCGCCAGATGTCTGGCGAGTACTTGAGGGCGACCTTGAATGTGTACACGGCTGTTGGCTGCGATTTGACCATGATCGTTTCCCTCAAAGGATTCTTTATCATATTCCGGGCTGGCGACATCGTGACCGGCGAACAGATGACTCCCGACACCGACACACCTCTGATTGCATGGCCCCGGCACACCCGAGTCTCGGCGATACGACGTCGTTCCGCAAGGCCCAAGGCGTTGGCCACACGCCATCCCGGGCAAAGCTTGCGATGCGAAGAAGGAAGTCAGCGCGAACCCGCAAACACGATGCCCTTCTTGACGAGCCGAGAAGTTCAGCCCCTCTGTCCAACGTGTGTATCGCCGACGCCGTCATCGGTCTATTGCTGCCGGAGGCCATCAGCGACGAAGAATAGCCCCTTAGGGGCTTACCAAGCCCTCTTTGGTTGCGGCCGAAGGCCGCCTTGGGCTGTTGGTCCTTTGGCCTGACAAGAGGATGTCGTGCGGAGCACGACCTACCGGGCTGCAGACGGGAGGAGAACCACGGATTGCACTGATGACACGGATGGAGGGATGACGCTCAGTCCTTATCAGTGATACCCCCGCCTGCGGCGAGGCAAGCGTGTGATCCGTGGTCAGACAGTGCGGAATGGGCGCACGGCCAAGACCGGCCGTGGACTGTTTTTGTGACTCTTTGTGTTTTTTGTGGCTAACGGTCTTCTCCGTTGCCGGGATCCCAAACGAACATCGAAACTCCGTGCCTACCGGACGAGCCTCTGCCACAACCGGCGGCCGATGCCCGTTTTGAGCCGCTTGTGAGCATCGAACAACAATCGGGGGATGTCCAGCTTCTCGGGGCACCGGGGCAGGCATTGGCCGCACTTCGTGCACCGGCTTCCCGGCCAGCCGTGGAACCAGTCGTTGCTGCCGTCCAGCAGGTTGTAGCGGAAACTCCCGTAGGCGTTCATCTCCAGTCCGACCGCGAGGTTTCGCAACCGCAGAATCTCCGGGATGTCGATGAACTCCGGGCAGGGCAGGCACCGGCCGCATTGGGTGCAGAAGTCGCCCCGCAGCTTCTCACGGATCGTCCGGTCCCACCTGGCAAGCGCAGCCTTCTCTTGTTCGGTCAACGGCCCGACGTCGTCCGCCACGGCCATGTGGGCGTCGAGTTCCTCGGCAACCGCCGGCCCCAGCGACAGCGTGTGGATGCGGGGGTCGCTCAGCAGCCACCGCTGGTTCAGATTCATCGGGTGCAGCGGGGCCGAGATCCGAGTCAGGACCTCCGGCGGCTTGAACAGCATACCACCCTTTTCGTTGGGACTGATGATGAGCACCCCCATGTCCAACTCAGCCGCCCGGGCAATTACCGGCGCATGCGCCTGATAGAACCAATAGTAGTGAAGGTTAATCGATTCGAAGAATCCGGTGTTGATCGTTTTGAGCACAAGTTCGGTCTTGCCGTGGGTGGAGAAGCCGATGTGCCGCACGGCGCCCGAATCCAACAGCTTGCGACAGGCTTTAAGCGTGCCGTTCTCGTCCATGGCCATCCGGAACTTGTCCTCGTTGTTGATGCCGTGGACGTCGAGATTGTCCAGCACGTCGATGCCCATCTTGCTCATGCTGGTTTCGAACTTGTTCATGAATTCGTCATAGGTCTTGCACGGTCCGACCTTCGTCGTGATGTGGACTTTGCCCCGATCGATGCTCTTGAGGGCGTGGCCAAGCAGTTCCTCGCTGTCGTCGTAACCGCGGGCCGTCTCAAGGTGGTTGATGCCCAGTTCCACTGCCCGCCGTACGACGCGAGCACTCTGGTCCAGGTCCTTGCTCATGTAGCGCATGAGCCCCAGCGTGAGCACCGACAGGTTCATCTCCGTTTTGCCGAAGCGGCGGTGTTGCATTCACTGCCTCCGACATCGTTTCGTCGCCGACTTCACCTCGTGTGCTTGATCGCCAAAGACCTATGCTCTGAGCCTATCATCAGTGCATTGTCGGTAGAAGCGAATTGGCCCGCAAGCTCTCTGCTTGAGCGACGATCCGGCCCCTGTGGCCGTTGGCGAGCGTTCGCCAGGCCTGTCTGCGGCCGTCGAAAGCTTGCGGTGTCGCACTTACGGATGGAGTGCCGCGCATGTCACGTCGGCGCGGACGCCCGATCCGCTGATGCAGCCGAGAAAGATTCCCAGCTCGGTCGCATCGACGAAGTCATCGCCTGGGTTCAGGAATGTGTTGCTGCAAGCCGGATCGGTTTGCGGAACGGCGAAGCCGGACATGCACTCCTGCAAGTGTCCGAAGTCCGTCTGGTCGACGTCGCCGTCCCCGTCAAAATCCGGCTTGACCGACTGGATCTTGAGCTGAACAGCGACGGTCTGAGGGGTGTTCACGGCGTTTCCGGAGACGGTGATCGTGGCGTTATAGATGCCGGCCGTCATGGCCGGCGCTTGCGGGTAGCTCACGACGATCGCGTCGGTTTCAGTCGTCACCGAGCCGGCCGGCGGCGAGACTTCGAGCCAAGGGGCATTCACGGATACCGTGTAGTCCAGGCTCCCGACACAGACGTTCATGACAGCCAGCAGGTCGTCGGCGACACCGCTTCCGACGAGGATGGTGCGCGTCAGTGACGAAGGACTGAGAGCAAGCTTGGGCTCGGCGACGGCCGCGGTACTGAAGACCACGTCATACATTCCAATGCCGGTGCCGGAGTCTGAGAACGTCAGAAACAAGTTGCTACCGAAGCTCTTGATCGAGTTGGGGACGTGCCCGCCCACGTGGCTGGTGATTCGGGTGATTGTCGGGTCCCATTGGCCGTTCATCCGGCCGCGATAGCGCATTCTCAGTTTGTGATCGCAGCAGAAGCTTTCCCAAACGACATGAAGATTACCGGCGGAGTCATAGACCGCCGAAGGTGTGCGATCGATGTCGTCAACGTTGTCGGAGATGCTCTGCGGCGCGGACCATGTCGCACCGTCGTCGTGGGAAAACCTGGCGAAAACCTCAAACCACGGATCGTCCTCACATGGATCGGTGCACGGCAGCGACTTAGTGTAGAACGCGCCGATCTCGCCGGACATCGGACTGAAGGCGAATCGCATTCCCCCGGCATCGTCCACCAGCTTCGTACCCTTGCCGGCCGGCCAGACGCCGGTCGACGGTTTCTTCTTGAAATAAGCGTCTCCGTCGACCCCGATGGCGATCCAGAGCATGTTTCCTCTGGCGGCGATGTCATCCCCGCGAGGCCAATTGCCGTCGTCGTTGTTTCCATAGATGAGTTCGGTGGTGTTCCAGGCGCCTCCCAGGGGCTTGTACCGACCGTAGATGCCGTTTCGCACCGGGGCACTGCTGTCAAAGAGGTGCCCGTACATGAAGTAGATGCCGCCGGAGCCGTCGACCGTCACCTGCTGAATGAATGAGCCGCCGCCGGGATTGACGTCGATCTGGGCCGGACTGCTCCACTGTCCGCCGCTAACGGGCTTGGTGCGCCAGTAAAGCTTGTTTTTGCCGTAGAACGTGTGCAGCATGTCGTCGGGCGTGATGACGATCTTGGGGGCCGATCCCTTGCCTCCCTGTGAACCAAGGGATTGAGGCGAGGACCAGTCACCGCTCAGGTCGGTGACGTAGAACGTCTCTCCATAGTCGTCGAGGAAGCTTTGGTAGACCATGTGCACCTTTCCGAAGGCATCAATGGCCGGATTCCCGTCCACGGCGTAATGCCCGACGTCACGGCTGACGTTGGTCGGCGGTGACCAGTTGAGGCACTGGCCGTCGACTGTCGGCGATGTGCGCAAGCAGGAATGGAACAGTAGAAGGGCCAATGCGACGGTTCGGGACACGCCTGAGCCTCCTCCCCGACAGCGGCAAGTCTATCCCCCAGTGGCCCTTCCCAGCATATCGGGTCTCGCACGCAGGGACAATACTGAAACGTTTTTTCAGGCGTTTTCCGTCGGGCGTCGGCAGGAATACGCGGCGAGTCGAAGCCGGCGGCAGCGTTCAAGCTCCCGATTCTCGCCGCAGTGGGTTCCCGGGGTCTACTTGCCCAACCCCATGACCAGCACAATCAGGTCCAGCACGAAGAGCAGCACGATCGTCGCCTCGAGAACCAGCATCCAGCGGTTGGTCTGGTCCTGCTTGTGCAGGCTGTAAAGGCTGTCAAGCGTGTTGAGCTTGCCGCCCACGACGCGATGCCAGTCACCGAGGTGAAATCGCTCCGAAAGCATCTGGTAGATCCGGGCCAGGTGCCAGTCACCGAAGAACTTGGTGATGTTCGACAGCTCATCGCTCAGCCGGGCCAGATCGATGCGGATCTCCCGCAGCGCCGCCATCACGGGGCTGCGCCCGCGAAGCCGGGCCGATTCGAGGTCGCGGTATGACCGCATCACGGCCTCGTCCAGAAGCCGGTCGTAGGCCTCCAGCTCGGTGAGCTGGACGTTGGCCAGCTCCATGATGTACAGCGTTTCCTCCATGTCCTGCGGGTCATTGATGATGATCGCCGCATCCCAGTCGACCATCGTGAGGTCGTGCCCGTAGTAGCTGCAATACCGGGACGTTGTCTCCTCAACTTCCTGTTCCGACAACAGCGACATGTCCTCTTCCTGTGTCAGGATCGAGGCCAACTGCCGGCGCCGGTCCTCCAACCACGCTTCAGCGCTGAGCAGCGAACCTTCCTCGGTCACCAGCGGCGAAGTAATGCAAAAAACCGTGTAGGCCTCGCCTTCGCCGACCTGACTCACCGGTCGATCGCAATAGGGAATAAGTTCTTTTCGGACCTGCTCGGCCAGTTCCTGCACCCCCTCGGTCAGCGAGCCGTCGGCGAATTGCAGGTCGTGATAGTCCACCAGTTGCTCGATGCGGCTCACCTTGAAGGGTACACGGACGGTGATGCTGATCGCTCCGACGCTCAGCAGCTTGACCGCCCGCTCGACGGTCACCGGCCCGTGCGGCCCGACCCGTTCCTCCGGCGGCAGGTTGATCATGTTCGGCCGATAGAAGACCAGTTGTCGGGGGCTCCGCTTGCTCGGGCCGACGGAGACTTGCACAATCGGTTGTCCCAGCAGGTTGCCCTCCGGCTGCCGCAAGAACTCGTAGGCGATGTCAAATGAGTAGATATAAACCACCTGGCCGCTGTAAAACGGAATCCGGCTGGACAACTCGGGTAGGTTTGACATACAGTTTGTTATCCTGCAAGAGCTTCAGTCCGTCGGCTTTTCATCGTACCGTCGCGTCGGCTGCCTGGCTATCTCCGGTTTCGGCGAACCGGGCGTTTCAGCACCGGTCGGCCGATGTGCGGGATACTCCAAACCGTAGACCGTCCTGACAGCCTCGGCAAGAGCCGCCTGATTCGAGAAGCACCAGGAGTCCTTCCGGTCCCGTCCGCGGTCCTTGCCCCTTCCCCCACAGCCTTTCATTGCGGCGTTTCTCGCGACTGCTGTCGCATGGGCCAATCGCAGGGCCGAGGCCAGCTTGATCAGCTCGGGAATCTCGAGCCGTGATTCCCCCTGCGTCAGAGCTTGAACAAGACGGCTGACCAGAATGATCCGGCTGCCGGCCGCCACTTGACTGCCGTACGCGGTCGGCATGCATCCCAGGATCGCCGCCGCAAGGTTGCCGGCGAAGCACGGCTCCGCAACTCTCTCAAGTTTGCGGGCGTACGTTCGGAGGTTGTCCCGACTCACCCCGAACCTTTCGGTCAGCCTGAATCTTGCCTCGATCGCCTCCAGCGTGGCGCACCCTTCAGGGCGCGCCAGGATCGCCCGGTCCAGCGCCCGACGCGTCGAGAAAGGGACCCGCTTGTACACGGCGGTCCGCGCCAGAGCCTTCTTCCATGTTCCGGTCTTCTCCAGATCGGTCGTCGGCAAGCCACTCTGTGCATCCGCCATACAAGATGCTTGGGTTTGATCGGTTTGAATCATGGTGCCCCTCATCGGATCGACTCCTTGTTTTTCGACAGAACGTCCTCGCCTTGACAGCGGCGGTCCCGGACCATTCTCGGCCCCCATTCGGCAGCGAGCGTACAACACTCCGACTGCTCCGCTTACGGCGATCCTGACGGAACAAGTCTCCCGACGCGTCTTATCGGAACAGATTCCGTGACCGGCGTTTGCCCGGTGCCCCAAGGTTAAGTCGTTATCTGCGCTCACCGAATGAGAGGATAGAGGGAACGGGCGACATGCCCAGGGTGTCAGGCCGCCGAAACTGCCGCGAGGCGTCTGGCGGGCACGGGTGTCTGCTGTGCCGGTCGGCACGAGGGGAGCCCTGGCGGAGCCGGGGGTTCAGTCATGGCTTACGCAATTGAGTTGAGTGCGAGGCAGTCCAGCCGCACGCTGGAGCAGGCTGTCCGTCACCACGCGGAAATCCTGATTTATCCGCGCCTCTTCGAAGACGGGGATCCGATCGTCTCGCGTCTGGTGAGCATTGAGACGCCGATCGGGTGGCAGTCGCGACGACCTTGCCTGGTGCTTGAGACGTTCAGTGCCGGGCCCGTTAACCGGAACGACACGGCCGACAAAGGCGAATCCGAAGCGGCAGGCCTCGATTCCCTTGTCGGCACCTACTGCGACGTGATGCTTCAACTCGGCGAAAACCGTTATCTTTTCTCTTCGGACGTCGTCGCGGTACAAGGGGCCTCCGGCACCGGCGCCCGACCCCGCATTTATCTGGCTCGACCGGAAACAGTCCAGGTTGCCCAGCGCCGCCGGTCCTGGCGTTTTCGCCCCGCCCAATCGTCCCGTGTCGAGATGACCTGGATCAACGCGGAGAAAAGCAAAACCGAGGGCATCGGCTGGTTGTGCAACGTCAGCGCGGAGGGATTGGCCTGCCGGACCGAGATGGCCGTGGCCGAACAACTCGGGATCGGAGAACAGGTTTGCCTCTCATTCGCGCTCACCCCAGGCGACCCCGAGCGGTTTGTCATTGATGCCGTTTTGTGCAATAAGACTCCCGCGGGCACGGAAGGTACCATGATCCTCGGTCTGCAATTCCTTGTCGGGCAGGGCCATCAGGCTTCGGCAGCGGCAGCCGAGGCCTTGCGACGAAAGCTCCTGGCCCGTTACGCTCCCGTGGTTGACACCCCAGGAGGAGCCGCGCAATGAACACGCTTTTTCCCATGGAAGCCGCACATCAGGCGAACGTGCTGGCCGATGCCATCGAAGATCTCAGGCCCGCTCTGGCCACTTGGCGTCAGGGTGACCGGTGGGCGGCGTATGAGACTCGTTTCGTCAACGTCGATTACTCCGCCGGCGAGTTGACCCTGCAATATGACGCTTCGGAGCAGGGCGTGCCCGAACTCTCAGACGGGCAGGAAGTGTGCGTCTCATTTCGGCGCGGCCGTCGCCGCTGTGCTTTTGACACCGTTGTCCTCGGCCGGGGCCGCGCGCCCGTCGGTGATGCGGAGACGGTCTCCACCATCCGTCTGAAGTATCCGCGCGAGTTGTGCGAGCTCCAACGAAGAACCTACTATCGCCAGAAGGTGCCGGCGAACGTCGTCGTCCCAGTAAGCCTGTCGATCGCCTCGGACGGCGCGACAACCGCGGCCGATGCCCGCGGCAACTTGCTGGACATCTCTCCTGACGGCATGGGCGTCCATGTGACCGAAGGTTCGGGGATGTCGTTCGATGTGGCCTTCCTCGCTGACTGCACGCTGCATGTTCAGGCTGGTGCGACGCCGATCCGCGTTCGCGCCCGTGTGTGTTCGCGGACGAATACGCCTGATGGCCTGGTCCGCTTGGGCTTGCAGTTTGTCGACGACGACCAACTCGCACGTGCACGCGCCGATCTGGCCCGCTTGCTGGCCAGCGTGCGGACGTGAACGGAATCTCTTCTTCGCAGGATGCATCGAAGCCCCGCAAAACGCACCCAAGCGACCTCTTGCCAACGGCTGCGCTCCTTGTCGCCACGGCAGTTTCTCTCTAACCTGTCTGATATGTTGAAATACGCAGTCGTTGAGATACCGGGAGGTTCGGTCGGTTTTGTCGCCACGGACAAAGGCGTATCCAATGTCGTCCTTACCGGAAGCCGACCCTCGCAAATCCGAAAACGCTTGTCCGGAAGGTTGCCGGATGCAGAGTACGCCCCCGGCTTACTCCCGGACTTTCAGCGGCAGTTGCGGGAGTACTTCGCCGGCCGGCGCAGGAAGTTCGACGTGAAGCTGGACCTGTCGGCGCTGACGCCCTTTCAACGGCAGGTGCTCGATCGCTGCGCCCAGATCGGCTACGGCCGAACGAAGACCTATGGTCAACTGGCTCGCGAGGTCGGGCGGCCCAAGGCAGCCAGGGCCATCGGCGGAGCGATGGCGAGAAACCCGCTCCCGCTGGTCATCCCTTGTCATCGCGTGGTGGCCGGCGACGGTTCGCTGGGCGGCTTCTCCGCCGAGCAGGGGGTCAGCCTGAAACGCCGATTGCTCGATATGGAGGCAGGCCGGCCTGCAAGCCGCCTGCTATTGCCTCGGCGCCGCAGACGCCCCGCCGGTTGAGGGGGGCCTTTCAGGATGTGTTGATGTACCCGTTTCTCAAACGCGCTGTCGATATCCTGGTCAGCCTCGTACTGATCGTCCTCTTTTCACCGGTGATCCTGGCCGCCGCTCTGGCCGTCAAGCTGTCATCGCCCGGACCGGTGTTTTTCGTCCAACCCCGCGGAGGCCGCTTCGGTCGGCCCTTCATGTCGATCAAGTTCCGCACCATGCGGGCCGACCATGTGCATGACGTCCACGAAGTCGTGCCCCTGACTCATCCCAACATCACCCGGCTGGGACGCTTCATGCGTCGGTTCAAAATCGACGAGTTGCCCCAGTTGTTCAATATCCTTCGCGGCGATATGTCCCTCGTCGGCCCCCGACCGACGATCATGGAACAGGTTGTCGCCTACAACGACTTCCAGCGACGACGCCTCGACGTGCGTCCGGGGCTGACCGGTCTGGCCCAAGTCAACGCCACCGCCGCCATGAGCTGGGAGGAACGCATCAAGTACGACGTCTACTACGTCGATCATTGCGGCCCGCTCCTGGATCTGCTGATTCTGGCCAAGACACCGGTGGTGGTTCTGCTGGGGGAGGAGCGATTTGCCCGCCCCTTTGAACAGAGTCCCTATGCCCGCAAGCAACGATATAGTACCCAGGACAATCCTGCGCAGAATGATTCTTGTAACATCCGCTCCTGAAACAGTTTAGGCCTGACCGGCTCCAACCGGGCCGCATCTTGCCATTTGGTTGGTGGGTATTGATAATGAGGAGGACGTGCCGCACAGACCCATCACGAAGCATTGGAGGCGTGCCATGTCGATCCGGGGAAGCTCTGCCACGCCCTTTTCTGCCGCACTGTTGTTGTCAACCCTTGCCTTTGTCGCCTGGAATGCCCTGGGCTTGCCCCTGTCAACGGCCGCGACGTCGCAGCCGGCGGTGACGGTGGTCAAGGCCACGACGACCGCCCCGGCCGAGACGGGAGTTGTCCGCAAGGCCCTCAAGCGGCTGGTGACCATTCCCAGACCGGGCACCGAACTGCCGGATGAGACGGTCCGACCGTCGAAGGCTTCCCCGGCGCCGGTGGTTCCGCAGGGCAAAACGTCCGGCGCGGCACCTGCGGTCAAGCCCGTCCAGAGAGCCATTCTCAGAGCCGGACAAAACAGCGAGCAGCAACCCCAAACCGAACAACCGCCGGCGGATCAACCGCAGCCCGCACCGGAAGCTTCATATGTCTACCCGGTGCCCGCGCCATACGTTTACGTGCCGCCACCCTATGTGCAGATGCCGCTCAATGAGATGAGTCCCGCAGACCGCGAGTGGAACAGTTATCTCAGTTTCGGTGGCAGACCCTGGGGATACGGATACGGCTATGGATACGGACCTTACTACGGTGGTTACAGCTATTATCCCGGCGAGTCCTGGGGCGATGCATATCGCTTCGGCTTCACCAGCGGTTACAACTACTGGCGATTTCATAAGACCTCGACCGAACGCCAGGAGTCGGTGGCCGTTCACGCCCTCAACGCCATGGACAGGGGGCTGAAGTTCTATAGAGAAGGTAAATACCGCCAAGCGATCGACGCCTTCAAGCTTGCCGCGGAGACCGACCAGGGTGATCCGGCCGCTCGCATCTACGCTGCTCATGCCCTGTTTGCCACCGGCCGCTATCGCGAGGCCATGCCCTTCCTGGCTCGGGCTTTTGAACTGCAGCCCAAGCTTGCACTACTGGACTACGACATGCGCGGGGATTACGGGCGACCGGCGGATTTCGAAGCCCAGGTCCGGGCGCTTGAGTCGGCCTTAGCCCAGTCGCCCTCCAGCGTCGAGCGGCTCATCATGCTCGGCTATGTCCGGTTCTACTCCGGCCAGAAGGACGCCGCCTACGATCCGCTGTCCAAGGCCAAGATACTCGATCCGGCCAACGCCCTGCCCGATCGGCTCCTGCCCCACTGCACCCCGCCGGACGTGGTGCTCGACAGCCAGAAGACAGCAGCAAAACCCGCGACCACGCGGTAGTCTGCGAACCGAGGGTAAACTCTCACGATGAACCCCGTCAGGGGTCTCCAACCGGGTTCGTGCGTCCCATGATCAGGCCTGATCCGAAAGCGCTGGTTCACCAGAGAAGAGGAGTGGTGCCATGATTCGACCGATTTATCCGTTGGTGGCGGTACTTGTCGTTGTGTTGGCAGTTCCGACGTTGCTGACTGCCCAGGAAACCGAGCTCAAGATCTCGAAGATCGCCCTGTTCTCCAGCGGGGTGGGGTACTTCGAACGCGAGGCCGAGATCGACGGCAGCGCAGCCGCCGAGCTGAAGTTCCGCACCACCCAGATCAACGACATCCTCAAGTCGCTGGTGATCCAAGACTTCGGTAAGGGCACGATCAGCGCGGTGGGGTACGCCTCGCATGACCCGGTGGACAAAGCGCTGAAGAGTTTCGCGGTTGATATCACCGGCAAGCCCACGATGGCGACAATTCTGGGCCAGCTCCGCGGCGAACCGGTGGAGCTCACTGGCAGCAAGGCGGTCAGCGGGATCATCGTGGGCGTCGAGAAACTGAGGATCGCGAGGGAGAAGGAGACGGTCGAGATCGATGTGCTGAACGTGCTGACCGAAAGCGGCCTGCAGCAGCTCAAACTCAGCGAGATCGGCGGCGTCAAACTGAAAAACGAGAAGGTGAACGGC
>DAOOIV010000038.1 GCA_035384605.1 Phycisphaerae bacterium | reverse complement strand
GATCGTCCGCCTGTCACGGCGACTATTATCCGTATTTCGCCGGTGTTCACAAGTGGAAACTGCTGAGCTCGGCGAATCTGCTGGACGCGAAAAGGTGTGGCGGATAGACTGGAAGCCGCTTCGGAAAAGCCTTCACGGGCCACCCGGTCGTGTTCATGCTGAGAGCGGTTCGGCTAGGGTTGCTCCTGGGGAGCTTGATTGAAAACGGCGAGCTTCTCCGCCGATCCAGTTAACGGAAAGCCCCGGGGCGTAAGCCATCGGGGCTTTTCTGTAACCCGTTGGAACCAAAGGGTTATGGCCAAACGCGAACGACAACCCGACTCTCTGTTTCGCACCGTGTGCGCGACGTTGCGACAGGGATGGTACACGTTCCGCCCCGCCGCCCGAAAGCAACGGCCCGAACTCTCGGATTCTCTCGTAAACAGCGGTCGTCCAGTTAACAGCCCCGTCCGTCTCGGACCCCACCGCGATTTCGAGCTCGTCGGCCACGGGGCTGCGATATGACTTCGTCGCAGCGGACGCCCGCACCTCGCGCCCTGATCCTGGCTGGCCCCAAAGGCTCCGGTAGGATGACCTTCGCCCGAAGCTTTTTTGGGGTATTCATCGCCGGATGCTCGCTTGTACTTGTAATGACCGGATGCACAAGCATCGTAGAAAGAGAGAACCCAATGACGCGTTATCACACGGTGTTTGATCATGCCAGGGGTCGCCTTGTTTCCAGCGGCACCGCCGAGATATATGTCGAGGAGATCGGAAATCCGACGGCCCCCGTTCTGCTTATGCTGCATGGCGGCTTTGGTACCATCAAAGATTTCAATGGCATCACGCCAGCCCTTGCCCGACACTTCCGGCTGATAGGACTCGATAGTCGTGGCCACGGGCGGTCAAGCCTTGGAAGCGAGAAGCTGTCGTACAAAGTGCTGGAAAATGATCTTGCGGCCGTGATCCAAGCTCTCGATCTTCGCGAGTTCAGCCTATTCGGTTTCAGCGACGGGGGCGTCGTGGCTTACAGGTATGCGGCCAGGAAGGATCCGCGTCTCCAAAAAGTCGTCACCGTTGGCGCAAGCTGGGAAATGAACGAAAAGGAGCCTTGCTGGGAGATGATCTGCGGAATGACCGGCCAAAGGTGGAAGGACATGTTTCCGGCAAGTTACGAAGCTTATATGCGTCTGAATCCCAAACCTGATTATGACAAGTTCGCGGCAAGCGTCATCGGCATGTGGACTGACTTGTCCACCGATGGACATCCCGACGAGAGAATGCGTGAGATTGACGCCGAAATGTTGATCATTCGCGGCGATAACGACTTTCTCACCAATCTGGCGAGCTTCGCTCGGCTGAAAGGACTTGTCCCCAAGGTGCATCTCCTGAATATCCCATTTGCCGAGCACGCTGCGTTCGACGAGTCGCCGGATATTGTTCTTCATGCACTCATGCAGTTTATGGGAGTCGATGCGATTCCATCCACTGGTGGATAGCTGGCAGGTCTACGATGCAACCAAGACCCCGCCGGTGCTCATCGACGAAGGAGGCCAGGCATGATGAATTGGTCAGACAAGAATCAAGATATGGCAGGCACGCAGGCGGCGCTGCTCCGCGCCACCCGCAAGGCGATCAACGAAGCCAAGCCGGCCGGCGAACTCGTCCCTCAGCGGCGCGACGGCAAGGTTGCCTGGGTCCGCCCGGAAGAAATTGAACTGCCCGCATCGCAGGAGGGCCGGACCGCGCCGCCGAAACGATGATACGGCAGCCAGCAGTTCACTTCGCCTCCGCCGCGTTGCGGCCGTGAACCTCCACGTTCTCGCCCGCACGCCGAACTCTAGGCCAGACTCTCGGTCTCTTTCGTAAACAGCCGTCGCCCAGTCAACAGACCCGTTCGCACCAGACCCTGCCGCCATTTCGAACTCGCGCCGGGTAAGTAAGAGAAGGACGAAGAGCACCAACCCAGCCAGACAGCGCGCCGGTCGCCAGGCGAAGGCCGTTGTGGGCGCATCCGCAAGGAGCCCGCAATGGAAGAACCGTTCGCCGACCCCGCGAGACGTGAGCACGAGCGCCGCCAGGAGATCGCCGCCGTACTCGCCGGACCTGATGCCGATCGAGAATGCGTTTTCGAAAATCAAGCAGGAGCTATGACGTGTGCGACACCGTACGCGAGAAGCGATGTGGCAAGACACGCCGCGACTGATGTCGCTGATCACGCCAAAAGACGCGAGAAACTTTTTCCGCCACTGCGGATATACGCTACAAAAAAGATGAAAATGCTCTAGTGTGGGGTAAGGCTAAAATGCTCAACATCGCAAAAAGCTCTTGACAATATCTCGTATCGGGTGTAGCATAAAAGTTGGCGGGTGTCTGTGACCTGTAAACCGGCGGGCGACAATGAGCCTGCTGGCCCTGGGCGGACTGGCGCTGATCCGAAGAGAGAGAAATTCCCATAACTAATCCGTCGGTGGAAGGACCCCATATTGCGATGGGAAAACAGAAACAGGCGATGAATAACAGGTTTTTCCTGAGCCCCAGGAGGCAACCATGTTTCTTGAGAAATTAAAACCATGTACGATCACGGTAGTTACGGCAATATTGATTCAGACCCTTTTCATGGCGGCTCCGGTTTCCGCGGATGTCTACGGCATCAAGAACCGGTCAGCCAGCGGCGATGGGACGAAAGAATACGAACCCCCGTCGATTCTTTTTCATTTCGCGGATAGAGGCGGTTCGCCGACGATGGTGGGCTATATCACCGACGGCGACGGAACCCAACTGCGCGCCGATGGATTGGCGTGGTCGGTTTCGTTGGGGATGTGGTTTTTCGAACCGTCCGCTCCGGGCGAGCCGGTGAGTTCGACGCTTCGCTCGCTGAATCCGGACACGGCGGTAGCCGGCGCGGGCGTGACGCTGCCCGGCCGGTTCATCTTCGGTGCGGCGTTTGACACGAGCAACCGGCTCTGGGCCACGGACGAGGCGTCCGACGAGTTGCTCCGCATCGACCCGAACACGGGGAGCGTACTGTATTCCGTTGGGCTGATCTATGAAGGCGACACATTCAATCTGCATAATCAATCCGGCGACATTGCCTTCGATGCATTGGGGAACGCCTGGCTGGTCTTCGAGGACGCCTTTTACCGCGTGGACACCGCCACGGGCGTGATGACGTACGATCGCACGGTCAGCGGCATTTCCCTGTATATGGTGGGTGCGGCGTTTAGCCCCGTCGATGTCGATGATCTGTACGTTTTCGACGTGACGGCGGGCTGGAACAACGACGATATTCTTCGCTTCGACCTGGGAAACGACTACGCCCGCACGGACGTGGCGTTGTATATATTCAATGACATGAACGCTGGGCGAGGAGACCTGGCGTCGCCGATGGTCCCTGAACCGGCAAGCTTAACGATATTGACGCTGGGCGGGCTGGCGTTGTTCCGCAGACGAAAGGGATGACGCACAAGCGGCAATTCGCAGTGCGAGCAACACCTTGGATGCCTGTGCTTCGCTGCGACTTGCGTGGTCGCGCAAGTTTCACTGCCGCACCCGACTGCGTACCGTAGTGCATCACGCGCCGATGAATTGCTCATGAATTCGTCGTACTCCCAAACGCACCCGCATCGCCAATCTCTCTAACGCCCCCTTCGAATCCGCCTCCGCCAGGCGGGCCAGACATGCCCAGGTTCGCGTTCCTCTCGCAGTCCCGAAAATCGCGCGAAACAGAGGCAAAACGGACTTGATGAGGAGGCCGGAACGAGCCGTCATGTGCTCGCTGGATAGCCACGAACGTGGATAACGGGATTGCGCCAGGCAACCTGCGAGGGGAGGCGCAAATGAGTTGAGTTACTGAAGGGTGCTGGGGCCGTGGAGGGGTCAGTCTTCCGGTCGGTCCCCAGGTGGCGACATCTTTACCAAGCGAGGCATGAACCTGGCCACCGGACGAACCAGCGTCTCCTGGGCGGCCATGACCTTTTCGATGTCCTTGTAGACCCAGGGGGCCTCGTCCAGGCCTGCGGACAAGAGGGTTACACCCTTTTCTTTCAGGAACTGCCTGACCTGGGGCCACTTGAAAGTCCGGATGGCCTCGCCCCGGGACATCAACCGGCCAGCCCCATGCGAGGCGGACTGCAATGACTCCTCGTTGCCGAGCCCCTCCACCACATAGGCCGGGCTGGCCATCGAGCCAGGAATGATTCCCAGCACGCCCTTGCCTGCCGGCGTGGCTCCCTTGCGGTGAACAATCACCGTACGTCCGCCGTGCTGCTCCTTCCAGGCAAAGTTGTGGTGGTTCTCGATCTGCAGGAGGGGCGGCTCACCGACCGCTTTGACGATCTGCCGGTGAATGATGTGATGGTTGGCCGAGGCATAGCGACCCATCAGCTCCATGACCGCCCAGTACTCGTCGCCCGGACCGTCCAGTTCAAGCCAAGCCAAATGACGCAACTCCTTGGGCATCGATTTGTGCCGGCTCATGGCCCACTTGCTGTAGAAGCCTGCGGCCTCGTTGCCCGGACCGCGACTTCCGCTGTGCGAAAGGACGGCGAGGTATTTCCCTGGCGACACACCACGCACCGATTCCAAAAACGTCACCTCGCCAAACTCGACGAAGTGGTTACCCGAACCGGAGGTGCCGAGTTGCCGGTGGGCTTTGTCTTTCAGGCGGGCGGTCACCTGCGAGATGTTCCAGTCCTCGTCCATCACCGGGTGTTCGCGTTTCGGCTTCCACTCAGCTCCAATACCGAACCGGGTGTTGTTTTCGATGATCGCCTTGAAACGATCATCCTGATCCTGCAGCAGATGCGGGGGCAGGTCGAAAACGGTCATCATCATCCGGCAGGCGATATCCACGCCGACGGCGTAGGGAATGACCGCGTTGTCGGTTGCCAGTACGCCACCGATGGGCAGGCCATAGCCCACATGGGCGTCGGGCATGAGCGCCCCGGCCACTGAAATGGGCAGCTTGCACGCATTTCGCATCTGCTGGTGGGCCTGTTCGTCGATATCGTCTCCCCAAACCTTGTATTCCAGGGACTCATTGAGCTTGTAGTCAGCGGCTGTCGGCTTGGGCTGGGCAACGAGACCGGCCGCGATCAACGCTTTGGCGATCTTGCCGAACAAGGGGTCTTCCACATAAGGGTGAGCGTCGATCAATAACATGCGTAACGTCTGAAGGACTTTTGACTTACGTTGCCCCGAAACGCGCGCCTCGCCTGCCGCCGACAGGGCCAGATGCAGAATCGGCCCGGCCGGATAACCCATCTTGATCAGATCGCGCGACTTCATGGCGTTTCCTCAGAGAACCAGCATTGCATCGCCATAGCTATAGAAGCGATACCGCTCTCGAATCGCTTCATTGTAGGCATTCAGGATCGCCTCGCGACCGGCAAAGGCGAACAACATCGCGAGCAGCGTGCTACCCGGCAGGTGAAAATTGGTCACCATGCCTTCTACGACTTTGAACCGGTACGGGGGATAGATGAAGAGCCGCGTCCAACCGCTGGCCATGGTGACGCGACCGCTCTCGTCGGCGCATGTTTCGAGGACGCGGGCGCTGGTGGTGCCGATGGCCACAATCGGCCGGTCCTGCGCTTGGGCAGCGTTGACGGCCTCGGCTGTCGCCGCAGGGCAATCATACCACTCAGCGTGCATCTCGTGCTCAGCCAGATCATCGCAGCGGATGGGGGCGAAAGTGCCCACGCCCACGTGGAGCGTCACGAAAGAGGTCTCAATGCCAGCGGTCCGCAGCTCGTTCAGCACGGCAGGCGTGAAATGCAGCCCGGCCGTCGGCGCGGCTACGGCCCCGGGCCGGCGGGCGTACACCGTCTGGTATCGATCGCGATCGAGTCTCTCCCTCTCGTCCTTGCCGGCAGTACTGTTGTCCTGCGTGCCGCGCCGGATGTACGGCGGCAGCGGTGGATGACCGCACTCGGCCAGGATCTCCACCGCCGGCGCGCAGGGCACCGGTTCGGCGAACCACACCCCCGCTTTAGCACTCCTTGTCAACCGCAGCCGGCGAGTCGAGCCGTTGATCCGTAATTCCTCGCCCGTCTTGAGCCGACCAGAAGCGGTCAACATGATCTCCCACGCTCCAGCCTCGGTCTCCCGGAGAAACAAGCCTTCCACCCGCCCGCCGCTTCGGCGAGCCATGTATAACCGCGCGGGCAGCACGCGCGTGTCGTTCATGACCAGCAGTGCCTTGGGGGGGAGCAGGTGTGGCAGCCTGGCGAACACTTCGTGTCGCAGCGTACCGGTGGACCGATCCAGCACCAGCAAACGGCTGGCGTCGCGCTGCTCCGGCGGTTCCTGGGCAATCAGTTCCGTCGGCAGCTCATATTGCAGTTCGCTTGTACGCACGGTGCAGTCTCACCCCAGCGACAGGCCAATCCCCTTGCGGGACAGGCCGAATCGGCGTTTCGGCAACACGAAGACAATACCACGACGTGTTCGCGGCGGAAACACGCATTCGTTCTGGTAATACCTGGGCTCAGGAGCCCCGCGAGGCCGGCCATCGAACCCGAACCTTGCTCTCGGTGCAGACCAGAAAGACACCGCTCCATCGTTCGACGGCCTCATTCCTGAAGATGTCACGGATTTTCTCGATCAGGTATCGACGCGAGGGCTCGCGGAGACGGGCAAGGAGAATGCCGTGGTGCGTGCCAGGCCTGAAAACCCTGAGATCGGAGAAGTCGAGATCCTGGGTGATCAGGAACCGTCCCGATTCCTGGGCTCCGCTCCAGACGCGGGGGGTCAGGAGACCCTTTTAGCCCCTGCTCGGGCACAGTATCCACGTCGTGTCCCAAGGCGGAAAGCTCACCCACAAGCCGGGCCGGCAGGTTCTCGTCGAGTTTGAGCCTCATGTCAGATGGGGGACGCCAGGAGTGGGCAGATCTTCGCTGGCGGAAGCAGCCGCGAAGGCAATGACTGCTTCGACCTGCGATCTCGTAAGTGTGGGGAGATCCGCCAGGATTTCGTCGATCCCATCTCCATCCGCCAGGCTCGCCAGCACGGTCTGGAGCGTCACCCTTGTGCCCCGAATCACCGGTTGGCCACCGCAGACCCGCGGATCGCGGACTATGAACTGTTGGTAATCCATGACCTGCATCACCTTGCCTTGATTGTACGACAAGGTAACGGAGATGCGCAATGGCGGATGACCCAGGTACCGCCGACCGGTGGGCCAACGCGTACAGCTACTCGTCAACGGACCGCTCGGCCCAAAGGAATGTGCGACCCCAGACTCAAGACGAATCTGGGCCACCCCGCAGTTCACACGTACTGCGCCGGAAACCTCCACGGCTCGCGGTAGACGGGATTTACGTGCTTTTGGGCCTCGGGATCGTTAGGGATCGTCTCGGTTACGGGGTCAAACTGCACCGAACGGCCAAGTTTCAGCGAAAGCATCCCCAGGTTGATGGCCATATCCACTTTGTAGTGATAGCCGACGTGGCAACTGGGCGGCGTGCGCGTGCGGATGCCGTCGAGCCATTCGCGATGATGACCCGGCGAGTCGGGCGTGACCTTCTCAACCTTCTCGACGTCCTCCTCCTCCATGCGGTCGCCTTCGGGGACAATCTTCAGGTAACCGTAATCGGCGATCAACGTGCCATTGGTCCCGTGGAAGTAGATGCCGCGCCGGCGGTGCACGCCGGGCTGTCCCTGCGTGTCAAACCCGAAGCTGTTGACCAGCGAGGTCCACCAGCACACGGTCAGCTTCGGGAACTGCCACTGAATCTGCTGAAAATCGTAGGCGTCGCCATCGTCGTCGATGATGTAGCGGCCGCCTGTGCTGCTGGTGCACGTGGGATGGCCAAGGTCCAAGGCCCAGTACGGCAGGTCAAGCAGGTGCGGGGCCATGCCGGGTGTCCAACCCCCGCTGTAAGCCATGAACGATGGGTGAAACTCCGAATTCTTGAACAGCAGTGGATGAAACGGGCGTTTGGGTCCCGGTCCCAGCCACATCTCCCAGTCAAGGCCTTGGGGTACCGGGGTCGGCGGTGTCCTGCCGATCCCCTCAGGCCCCTGGTTGAGGACGTGGAACACACGAACCATGCTGATCGGCCCGAGAATGCCCGAGCGGACGACGTCGACAATTCGCCGGTAATTGGCCGTGGCATGGACCTGTGTGCCCACCTGCGTGATGCGCTTGTACTTCTGGACCGCGTGGTGCACTGCTAGGCACTCGCCTACGGTGAGGGTCATTGGCTTTTCGAGGTAGAAGTCCTTGCCCGCCTCGGCCGCTTCGATGGCCATCAGCGCGTGCCAGTGCGGGGGCGTGGCGATCACCACGGCATCGATGTCCTTGTTTTCGAGAACCTTGCGGTAGTCGCCGTACGGCTTGGCCGTCCCGTTGCACTTGGCGAGAGCCTCGTCGCGACGTTTCTCGAAGACCTCGCATACCGCGGTGATGACCGCGTCCGGCTGCTGCATCAACTGGTCGAGGCTGAACTTGCCCTGCCCGTTGGCCCCGATCAGCCCGATCCGGATCTTGTCGTTGGGGCTCACTCGGGCAGCCGCCGGTCTTGTCTCGGCCGCCCCGGCCCGAGACCCGATGACGTACGGTGCGGCCAGTCCTGCCGCCGCTCCCATTGTCCCGCTCAAGAAAACCCGTCGCGATACCGCGTCAGTGGCGTTGCCGGACTTGCTACCGCTTTGCATGATTGACCCTTCGAATAAGAAACCAGTGTTTGTCCCAGGCGACCGGACGCTCCTCTGCTGCCCTAAGGCAGGTCGCCTTCCTGCGGGCCGCAACCCTACCGCACTGCGATCCAGAAACCTGCGTGCAAGCCGCACAGATGTCCGGCTACAAGGTTCCAATACCAGATGAGACTAACCAACTGACCGGGCCGGTTCAATGCCGGCGTGCTATCAGTCGTTCTGTTGGGTGCGTGACGACTTCGATCCGGCCGGTCAGCATGTTGCCGGGGCCTTCAGGATGGATTTGACCGTTCCCTGTCACGGCAGCCAATTCTTCAGCCCGCAATGACTTTGTCTATCAGTTCTGCCAGTTGAGCCAGACGAGCTTTCTTGCCGCCTTTGACCTCGGCGGTGATGTAGCTGCTGTAGCCCACCTCACGCAGGGCCTTGGTGACCGACGGCCAGTCGCAGTCGCCCTCCATGAGTTCGACGTCGAAGCCCGCCCAAACGCCCTCTTCGTTTGCCTTCTGCCGGCTGTACTCCTTGATGTGGATCTTGCAGATACGCTTGCCCAGAATGCGGACCCACTGTTCCGGCCAGCCGTAGCGGACCACGTTGCCGCAGTCGAAGTACGCTTGGACCATGGGTGAATTGATCTCGTCGATGTAACGGGCGAACTCCAGCGGGCTGAGCAGGAAGTTGTTCCAGACGAACTCGATGCCAATAACGACGCCGAGCTTCTCGGCAATGGGGGCCAGCTTGCGGATCTCGGCCTGAGACCGGGTATAGGCCTCGTCGTAGGCGATCTCCTTGCTGACCACGGCCGGGACGAGCAGGACGGAGCCGGCGCCCCAGTACTTGGCATCCTCAAGCGAGCCCTGCATGCTCTTGCGACATTCCTCGCGGACCTTGGGATCGGGATGCGACAGCGGCTTCTTCCAGTGATCGGGGTTCATCACGCTGTGGATCTCAAGACCGGTCGCGTCGCGGGCCTTGAGGAACTCCTCGCGGTCCGGTCGTCCGCTGCTCTGAACTTCGACACCGTCAAAGCCCAGTTCTTTAAGCAGCTTGAACTTGTCGAGCACCGAGAGGTCCTCGCCGACCATCTCGAAACCGATGGCCTTCTTGAACTTCGCCGCCGGCTTGGCCGCGGGTACCGCCGTGTTTTCGGCTCCGGCCGCCAGGTGGCCCCCTCCTACGGCCATCAGCCCGGCACCCACCAGCTTCACGAAATCCCGCCGATCGATACTCTGCTCGATGCTCATTATGATCCCTCAGGTCTTGCGCTGCCTCAATCCGATCGTTAACCGACTTGGGTACGGATTCTAGACGGCCATCGCCTATGCCGCAACCGAACAGGCTCGGACATGCTGCCCCGGGTTTGTGACGCATTCGGCGGGCGTGTGCTCCCCAGGTACCACCGACAGTCTGCTCTCCCGGTGTAGCCTTGCCGAAGCCGGGCCCGCCGATGCAGACCGGCATCAGTCTCGTCGCCTGTGGCCGCAAATCGATAACAGAGCGAAACCGGCCAGCATTGCGATTCCCGAAACAGGCCCGATTGTGCCGCACCCGCCCGGTGTTCGATCGATTCCCACTCCGTAAGCCTTGAGCGAGACGACCACGTCACCCCAGTTTGAACGCACGATCAGCTCTCCCATTCTGGTTCTGGCGATGGTATCCGGGGAGGCGATGACTCCAAAGGTCCGGTGCTCCCCGGGCGGAATCGTCGCCGGCAGGTCACCCATCGGCACTTGCGATTCGGTCAGTTTGACCGCCCAAATCCGGAACGGCGGAGCACCGCCTGCGGGGTACGAAGTGACATCGTCAACGCCGATGGAGGTGATCACCAGGTCCTCCGAGCCGGGGTTCATGATGATGAACTCCTTGCGGTTCTCGGTCGGCCAGATCTCCGCGTGGCCGTAGTCCCACCGCGAGGGCAAAACGCGCAGTTGCGGCCCTGAGAACGCCATGCGCTTGCCGTACTTGACCGCGTGGTTGCTGGTGTCGAGGTAGACAATGTGCGGGTCGTCCGATCCGTCGACGCTGATGTCGGCACTGCGACCCACGTCGCCGTCGCTGTCGACGAGTTCCGTGAAGCAGGGGTGGATGCGCTGGACGGGGCTTGACTCCCCATAGGCCCAGGACGCCGATTGCCATATGTACTTCAAGTCGTTGTCTATGGCGTCGTAGAACACCAGATGCGCACCCGCCTCGGAGTCGGCGGCCAAGCCCAGATGCTGCTCGCTGTCATCACCATAGTGGGTTCCGGTGTTGTCCAGCTCGTACCTTTCCCAGAAGAAGTACCAGGACGTTTCGTCGCTTGGGTCGGAGGTGTTCCGCCCCAAGACGACGGCTCCGGTGTCGCTGCCGATCCCGGCCGCGTAGAAGTCATCGAACGCGTCGATCCGGAACCGGTTCGCGGTGCCGGGCAGGCCCGTCTGATAACCCGCAAAGTGGCTGGGGTCATGAGAAAGCGGAACCATGAATCTCAGCGTCCAGGCCGATTTCCATGTGCCGTAGACGGTTTCGTCGGAGCTCAGCGCGATATCCTGCCACTCGCCGGTGTCCAGCAGGTATTCCGGTTCGCCCGCCGCCCATTGAAGCGCCGTCTCTTGCCAAGCGCCGGCCGTCCAAGTCACATAACAAGGCAGGCCTTGGTACATCACACGGTCATAAGGGTCGTCATAGTCGCTGAATCGGCTGAAGGCGATATGAGGGGTGTTGCTGGAGTCCAACGCGAGCGCGCATCGCCACTTGACGCCGCCTGAAACCGCTGTCGTCACCATCCACGAGCCGCCGTCCCTCCGTGCGTACTTGAGGTCGTCGCCGACGATGTACGCAACACGGACGGTCCCATCGGCCGCCACCGCGATGTCGCAGCCGTCGCCGGTTTTCGTGAGCGTCTCGATTGTCTCGGTGGTCCATATGCCGGGCCCGCCGGCATTGTTGGCATACTTCAGAAGATGTCCCGTTGTGCCCGACAGGTGATCAATGGGCGGCGTGAAGTAGCAGAGATGCGCTATCCCGTCCCCATCGAGAGCGAGGGCCACGGCCGTAGTCGCGCTGTCTACCGTTTGGAGCTCCCAGTCCGCTTGCATCGGTCCAGGCGCGACCAGGCTCACGACGACCGCCATCATGACGGCGCTCAGGAACGTTCTGCCGCAGCGGGAGTGCCTGACCGGCCATCTTGTGCCTGCTGTTCTCAGTTGCTTCTGTCCCGACATGCTCGTGCACCTCTCGTATGGACAACGGCAGGCGCCGCGGCGCAGGGTTGAATCGCGAGACACCCATTCGACCGTCTCCAGCGTCCGGAGCCGCCTGTCTGACAGTATACCCACAACGCGGCGCGCAAAGATAGAGCGACATGCGGATGCTGGCGACGCAGCGATCAAAGCGGGCACCAACCACTGTGATGCCTGCTGGCGGCATCGGCTCAGATGGGGTACAACATATTGCGTGTCTGAGCATGAACGAGCGAGAATGAGCCATGGACCGCAGCCAACTGAAGATTCGCCCGATCATCGGCCTGGAGATCCACGTTCAACTGGCCACGCGGAGCAAGATGTTCTGTTCCTGCCCGGTAGAGTTCGGGGCCGAGCCGAACAGCAACGTTTGCCCGGTATGTCTGGGGATGCCCGGAGTGCTGCCGGTGATGAACCGGGCCGCCCTTGAGCACGCCATGCGCACGGCCATCGCCCTGCGCTGCCAGATCGCCCGGTTCACCAAGTGGGACCGCAAGAGCTATTACTATCCCGACCTGCCCAAGAACTACCAGATCAGCCAGTACGACCTGCCGCTGAGTTTCGACGGGGCGTTTGACGTGCCCTTGCCTAACGGCGAGATCCGTCGCGTAGGCATCATCCGGGCCCATCTCGAAGAGGATGCCGGCAAGAACATTCACGACAACCCCTCGGTCACGCTTGTGGATCTTAACCGCACCGGCACGCCGTTGCTGGAGATCGTCACCCGACCGGATCTGGCCTCGGCCGACGAAGCATACGCCTTCTGTATCGAGCTTCAGCGTCTAGTGACCTATCTTGGCGTCAGCGAAGGCAGCATGCAGAAGGGGCAGATGCGATTCGAGCCGAACATCAACGTGGCCATCGAATACGACGGCCGCGAGTACCGTACACCGATCTGCGAGGTGAAAAACCTCAACAGCTTTCGGGCCGTCCGCGACGCCATCGCTTACGAGATCGAGCGGCACATCAACGACTGGATGGCCGACCCGGGTTATGTCATCGGCAAGAGCCCCAAGGAGAACCGCGGGTGGGACGATGTCCGAGGGGTCACTGAGTTCCAGCGGGGCAAGGAAGAGGCCCACGACTACCGCTATTTCCCCGACCCCGACCTGGTGCCGGTGGTGGTGGACGACGAATGGCTCGAACGATTGCAGGCCAGCGTCGGCGAGCTTCCGCTTGAGCGTCAGGCTCGGATGGAAAGCGAATACGGCCTGACCTCCGCCGACGCCGCGACAATCCTGAACGACCGGGCCACGGCTGATCTGTTCGAGGAGGCCGCCGGTTGTGGACATCCGCCCACACTTGGCAAGCAGTTCATCAGCTTCTGGTCGGCCAGGGCCAACGAGCGCAAGTGCACCATCGCCCAGCTCGGTATTGACGCCGCCCGGCTCGGCGAGCTGTCGCGCATTACCGCCGAAGGTCTTGTCAGCGCCACCGCCGCGGCGACCATCGCCGGCAAGATGCTCGATTGCCCCGATACCCCGACGGCCATTGCCCAGCGAGAAGGCCTCGTGCAAGTCCGCGACACCGGCCAGATGCAAACCTGGGTCGACCAAGCATTCGCCGCTAACGAGAAGGCCGTCCGGGATGCCCTGGCCAACCCCAAGAAGAAGCAACAGGCCCGCGGCTTCCTCACCGGCCAAGTGATGAAGATCTCCGGCGGAAAGGCCGATCCGAAGATGGTCGGGGAGTTGATTGATCAGAAGCTTGAGGGGATGAGTTCTTAGGAAGCTTTTAGCTCTTAGCTATTAGCTCGGGTGTCGGGTGGCATGGCCACGGCTCTGCGTGGCCATGAGCGGCCGATTTCAAACGCAGAAGTAGAGATTCTGGACGGCCACGTAAGGAATCGTCCGAGAGGACGTCGCTCATGGAGAGCATCCTGGAACTGCTGCAGTTTCGCAGTGCCGCACCATTTGCCTACCTCGGATTCTGCTGTGTGTCCGTAGCAGCGGTCGCTGCTGGGACCGTCTTGATAGTCCAGGGCCTGCGAAAACGCCCTCGGTCTCGTTGGAGGATTGCCATCGGAGCCCTTCTATCCTGCGGCATAGCCATGCAGTTCGCCGCGAATGTCCTTTTTGAATCGATGATCGAATTCAACCCTTCGGCTGTCAACCGGCAGGATCTCCATGGTCTCTGGTCTGACAGGGGCACAACCCTACAGGTCAATGCCGACGGCACGTTGGACCTCAAGGCGAAGCAGCCGCTGGCAACGAGGATCGGGGCAACTCAGGCAACCGGGACATGGAGCATCGACGACTGGAACCTCCGGCTCAGAACAGCCTCCGGGACAAGCCTGACCCTGCTGAGGGTTATCCAATTCGGCAAGACCTACAGGCTCATCATCGAGGATTACGGCGATCCCGACTGCTGGGATGGCCGACTTGGCTTCCGACGGCGGTAACCGCTCGTTGCCCCGGATGGTATCTGGCTCGTCCGTCAAGCAAGTATACTATGTAATAAGGTGCTTATGGCGGGGATCAAAGCTCACTTCGACGGGCGTGCCCTTGTGCCGGACGAGCCAGCGCAGTTTCGTCCTGGCGAGCAAGTCGTGATCGAGCGATTGGGCGAGGCCCCGAGCAAGGCGGCGCCAGGAGTGAATGTCTCTTTCGGGCGTAAACTCAACATCGACCTGGATGCCCGCTCGGTCTGTGTGGTCGCGGAAGAGCCGGAACGAAGTTTCGAAAGTCTCTGAGCCATGCCAAAACGATTGGGTGCGCATCCCAGAACTCTGAAATCACGCAAGCGAGACGCAGCTCGACCGCTCTCGCCGAAGTCCGGTCGCACCAGCGTCTCAGGAGGCACGCCAGGTCGGGGCAAGTCCGCTCCTGCGGTTCTCAAGGAGATCATCCGCCACATCGTTCGAGTGGCCCACCCCGAGAGGATTATCCTATTTGGCTCCGCCGGGCGTGGCGAAATGGGACCCAACAGCGATCTTGATCTGCTGGTGATCAAGCGAGGTAAGTTTGACCGGGGCCGGCTGATAGAAAGGATCTACTTGAGCCTGCACGGCGCGGGCGCGGCCGTCGACGTCATCATCGCCTCCCCGCAGGAGGTCGAACGATGTCGCCAGACCCATTGCCTGGTCATTGCCCCGGCGCTGGCGGAAGGGAGGGTGGTCTATGCCCCTTAAGCGTTTTCCACCGGACGGCCCCAGGGAGTGGCTGAACCGGGCCCGGAGCAACCTGGCTCGAGCGAAAACGGAGGTCGCGGGGGCCTATCTCGAAGACCTGTGCTTCGATGCCCAACAAGCCGCCGAGAAGGCGGTCAAGGCCGTGTTTATTCATCGCGGCATTCGCTTTCCCTACATCCACGACCTGGCACGATTACTCTCTCTGCTCGAACAGGGCGGCTGCCTGATTCCAGCGTCGGTCGGGCGAGCCGGGGGCGCTGACGCGTTTTGCGGTCGAGATTCGGTATCCGGGCCTGGCTGGTCCGGTCCGGAAAAAGGAATACCAGCGTCTGGTCCGGACCGCCGAAGCGGTTCTCCGATGGGCTTCACGCGAGATCGTTCCCGCTCCCAAGCCAAAACGGCGACGTCGTTGATTCTTGAGCAACGCGGGCGATTTGTCGGATGCCTGGAACCGCGTGCAGGCGGGTCAGCTGCCGGCGGGGATCGAGCCGTTGGCCTGAACGGAGACTCGGGGGATGTATCCATGACCAACACAGGTGCGATCGCAAGGTGGCTACCGTCTGGCGATCACCTTTGAGGATGGCGTACGCGCGGATCTGGACTTTGCTCCATTGGTCGAGAGAGGCGGCCTGTTTGCGGATCTGAAGGGCATCGCCGTTTTCGCACAAGTGCGCGTCGATCCCGAAGCCGAGACACTGGTGTGGCCCAACGGGGCAGACATCTGCCCGGACGTCCTGTACCACATCGCCACCGGGGCCCCTTCGCCCGGTGAGGTTGCTTGGACGGCGGCCAAGTGTGTCCGCGTCAAGCTGGTGGCGGCCGGCACTGGTGCATGAGTCCAAACGGCGGGGCTTGCGGCTGGTCGCGAGATCCGGCCGTCGCGGGTACTCAACGCCCCTGTGTTCCTCGCCTCTCATGACTGAACCCTGAATCGTGGAAGGCCGACGAGGGCGCGCGACACGGCGACACGATGTGGTTGCCGAAGTCCGCCAGAAGATCAATCGGTGAGTGCGGACCGTGTTGCTCACAGCCAAGGAGAAGCCGTGTCGTCGCCGGGTCGGCCCTACTGAACACCGAACGCTGAACCTTGTATACTCAAGGCATGAAGACGCTCCCCCTCACGCCTCAGGTTCTTGTTGCCGCGTATGCGAGCGGCATCTTCCCCATGGACGTGGAGGGCCGGATCCAGTGGTTCAGCCCCGATCCGCGGGCGGTCATTCCGCTGGACGGCTTTCACGCCTCGAAGACGTGCATGCAGACCTGGCGCAGCGGGCGGTTCGAGATCCGCGTCAACACCGCCTTCGAGGAGGTCATGCGCGGCTGCGCCGACCGGCGCGAAGGCACCTGGATCTCGGAGCAGATCGTAGAGGCCTATTGCCGACTGCACGAACTGGGCCTGGCTCACTCGGTCGAAAGTTGGCGGGCCATCGACCAACCTGCGGGGAGCAGCCAAGGGTCGGCGGGCGAGTTGGCCGGCGGGCTCTACGGGGTGGCTATCGGGGGCGCGTTCTTTGGCGAATCCATGTTCAGCCGACAGCGGGACGCTTCCAAGGTAGCCCTGGTCGCCCTGGTTGAACGAATGCGCAGTCGCGGTTTCGCCCTGCTTGACGTACAATTCCTTACGCCGCACCTTCAGCGGTTCGGGGCGGTCGAGATTCCTCGTCGCGAGTACCTCGAACGCCTGAAGGATGCACTGAAGATCAGGGCGAGCTTCGTCGATTGACGTGACCGGATCAAGGAGAATGGGTTTTGTCGGGATCCGCACCAGCAACCAACCCCCTCGTTCGTGATGAGGTATACTGCCGGAATATGGCCGCCCTGTTCCGCAGCGACCCGCGACTTGCCCAGCGCATCGACGAGTGCGCCGACGACGACTCGGTGGTCATCGAACAAGCGAAAACCGGGGTGCCCACGGTTGCGGTCCGTTTACCCGGCTCTGAGCGCCCATTCTATCTGCACAGTCGTATCGACCCCGAAACCGAGTCAAAGAAATGGGCCGATTCGGTCGAGATCGGCGACTCCTTGTGCTACATCATCAACGGATTCGGCCTGGGTTACCATGTGCGGGCCCTGTTCTCGCGGCTCAAGGGCGAAGCGTTCATTATCGTGACCGAGCCGAGTCTGCCGCTTCTCAAGGCCGCCATGGAAACCATGGATCTGGCCGACCTTTTCCGTTCCGACCGCTGCATTATTCTGACCAGTACCGACAAGAACGAGGTTCAGACCCGCCTGGAGCCCCACAACACCGCCATGATGATGGGTGCTCAGTTCGTCAGTCATGCGCCCTCCGGGCGAATTGCCGCAGATTTCCAGGCCGCGATCCGCAAGCTCTTAACCGACCACATGACCTACTGCCGAATGAGCCTGGTCACGCTGGTGACCAACTCCCGAATCACCTGCCGCAACATCGCCAACAACCTGCCGCGGTTTTTGGCCACTCCGCCGATCGACGTGCTTCGCGATCGCTTCGCCGGCTACCCGGCGATCGTCGTCTCCGCCGGGCCATCCCTGAGACGCAATATCGACCAGCTTGCAGCGCTCAAGGGTAAAGCCGTCATCATCGCGGTACACGCCATATACAAGACGCTGCTTGACCGGGGCGTCATTCCCGACTTCGTCACCGTCCTGGATTACCACGAACTGACCAAACGGTTTTTCGAGGGCGTACAGGATTTCAGCGGTACACACATGATCGCCGAACCCAAGGTCAACTGGGGCGTCTTGGATCTTTACAAGGGACCTGTGTCCATTCTGTCCAACAGCTTTGCGACCGCCGTGTTGGGCCGCAAGCTTGCCGCGCGCGACGGTCTCAAAGCCGGGGCGACGGTTGCCCACTTGTCGCTGTACCTTGCGGTCTACATGGGCTGCGATCCGATCATCTTCGTCGGCCAGGATCTGGGATGCACCGACCACGTCTATTACCTGCCCGGTGTCGCCATCCACGACCTGTGGCGGCCGGAGCTGAACCGCTTCCACTCCATCGAAATGAAGGAATGGGAACGAATCGTTCGAGCCCGGCCGATCCTGATCAAGGCCAAGGACATTCATGGCAACGACATCTACACCGACGAGCAGCTTTTCACCTATCTCCAGCAATTTGAGGGTGACTTTGCCGCGCTGCCTCGCGGACGGGTCATCGATGCCACGGAAGGCGGCGTACGCAAGGCCGGCACAACGGTAATGAAGCTCTCTGAAACGGCCGAGCGGTACTGCACCCGTCCCATACCGCGCGAGAAGTTCGACTACCTCCGCAAGCTCGATTGGAATGATCGTTCGCGCCTGGCCGCCGGCAAGGCGGAAGTTGAGAAGCGACTGCAGGATATCGACGAGATGCGCCAAACGTGCCAGCACATGCTCGCCGTACTCAAGGAACTTACCGGCCTGCTTGACCGGCCGGCTGAGTTCAATCGGCGAATTGCCGAGGTTGATGCCCTGCGCGTCCGGATGCGCCAACTGGTAAAGACCTACGAGATCGTCAGCGCGGTGTCACAACACGCGGAGTTACAGCGATTCAGCGCCGACCGCCGCATTGCCATGAGCGAACATGATGACGTTTCCCGGGCCCGAAGCCAGTTGCGTCGCGATATCCAGTTCGTCGAGGCGATTGTCGAAGGAGCCGGCGTGGCCCGCGAGATACTGAGCGAAGCCTTATCCCGCTTTGACGCCGTGATCGCCAAGGAGTAAGGGTATGGGAGAAGAGCTGTCAGCGATCAGCGATCAGCGATCAGCCAGAACCGACAGTGGGGTCTTGTTGACTCGTCTTTCATCCTTCATCCTCTATCCTTTCTTTCTGAACCCTGTCTTCGACCTTGAGGCTGAGCCTCAGGCTCAGACCCGAAGGGAACCCCGAACCCTGCTCGCCGCGCTGAAGCAAAGCGAAGGGGGGAAACCCGGTCCAACCCCATGAAGACCATTGCTGTCATCGAAGCCGATTTTGCACGAGGGGTACTCGGCACGCGGGCCCGCCTGAATGACGATCTGCTGGGCGAGACGGTCCTGCGGCGGACGTTGCGGCGCGTCCTGGCGGCAAAGCGAGTTGACCGAACCCACCTGGTTGTGCATCGTCGCGAGAGGCACCTGGCTGACGCGGCCGTGGCGGGCCTCGATGTGGTCGTTCAGACCCATGACGCCGGTTCGGTGCCGTGGCGCGAGATGGTGGCCAGCGGGCGTAAATGGTCTCTTGATGCCTGGCGCGGCGGCTTGGTTGGGACCACCGTCTTCGACGAGAGCCTCAATCCGTGGTTGATCGACGCCGTTTGCCGGATGGATCACGCCGACGCCGTGGTGGCCGTGCCGTCGGCCGCACCGCTGCTCGATCCCGATCTGCTGGATCGACTCATCGACCACTATGACCAGGTGCGCGCCGAGATGCGTCTGGCCCTCACGCAGACCGCCCCGGGCCTATCTGCGATCGTGTGCCAACCCGCCTTGCTCGCCGAACTGGCCAAGGCCGGGCAACCTTTGTGCCGAATCATGGCCTACCGGCCGGAGGAGCCGCGGAAGGATCTCGCCACCCAGAGCGCTTACTATGCCGTCCCGGCCGAGATCAGCCATGCCGTCGGCCGTTGCATCGCCGACACTCAGGCCGCACTGGACCGTGTCGCCCAAATCCTGGTCGAGACCGCCCGGGACAACCAGACTCCTGATGCCACAACCGCTTCCCGCTGGCTGCTCGACCACAGGTACGACCAGATCGGAGTATTGCCCGAAGAAGTCGAAATCGAGCTGACCACCGAGGACTCACTTCCCAACACGACGCTTCGGCCGCGCGGATCGGCCGTCGGCCGACGCGGGCCGATGAGCATGGACATGTATAAGCGGCTGATTGACGAACTGGCCACCCGGGACGACGCGAGAATTGTCCTGGGCGGCTTCGGTGATCCGTTGCTGCACCCCGAATGGCCCGCGATGGCGGCTTATGCCCGCCAAGCGGGGATTCTCGGCATAGCCGTCCGAACCACCGGCATCAACCTGGATGCCTCGGCAATCGACGCGCTCATGAGCCCGCGCGTCGACGTGCTCAATGTCCTCATCGACGCCATGACCCCTGCCACCTATCGCGATGTTCACCGTGCCGACTGTTATCAACAGGTTGCGGCCAACATCGAGGCGCTGTGTATCGCGAACCACCAGCGCCGACAACCTCAGCCGCTCATCGTCTGTGAGATGGCCAAAACGAGAGCGACGATCAGCGAGATGGAGAAGTTCTTTGACCACTGGATCGCCAAGACGGGCTCGGTCTATGTGGCCGGTCCCAGTCACTATGCCCGCCAGTGGCCGGAACTGGCGGTGATGTCCATGGCCCCGCCGGCAAGAGTCCCCTGTTACAGGATCTTCCGCCGCACGTTCGTGCTGGCCGATGGCCGGGTCACCGTCTGTGACCAGGATTACAGAGGCAACCATGCTATCGGATCGCTGACGGACACCTCGCTTTCTTCCTTGTGGACCGGCCCGATCATGATGGCCGTCCGCCGCTCGCATCTGGATCACCGCTTTGATGGCATCCCGCTCTGCCCGCTCTGCGAGGAATGGAACCGACCGTAGCCGTCGTGCTCTGGCACCCGGCCGGTACAGAAGGACGTCCGCCATTGCCCTGACGACCGCCGTGAGCCCTGGTCCATTCGCGAATGGTTTCCGGCATACCCGGGGCATTGGCGGCATCACCGTTGAGCTCGTGAGCCGGCTTCGCCGTCGGGGAGCACGATGACCACGAGAGGCCACATGCCGAGAACTGTCACATCACTGACCGGCCGGGTATGATGTTCGCAACCCGGCGGGCCCCGTGCGCCAACATTGACGGCCGGCTGATGGAGTATTGGCGGGTTGAACGGCTCGTCGACTGTCTCAACCCTTTTCAGAAGACCAGACAATGTCAGGAGGTTCGACATGAAGATCGGTTGTGACCTGATGCTGTGGACGGGCTGCTTCACACGCAAGAGCATCCCCTTGATCGAGAGGGTGGCGAAGCTGGGATTCGACGGAGTGGAGTTCCCGATGTTTGACCCCAAGGCCGTGGATGTTCGCGCAACGCGCAAAGCCTTGGAAGCCACCGGCCTCGGCTCCACGGTGTGTACCGTCATCGTGACCGGCTCGCCCATCAGCCCAGAAGCCCGTGAACGCCAGGCAGCGATCGACCATGTTGTTCGCGTCCTGGAGGTGAGCAAGGAACTCGGCTCCGATTGTGTGGCCGGTCCGCTGTACTCGCCGGTCGGCAGGCTCGTTGGCCGCGGGCGCAACGCCGCCGAATGGAAATACGCCGTGGCAAGCCTTCGCAAGATCGCCGATGTCGCCGAGATCCTTGACATCAACGTGGGAATTGAGCCCCTGAATCGCTTCGAAACCTATTTCCTCAACACCTGCGAGGACGCGGCCGCCCTGTGTGACGAGATCGGCAGCACCCATGTCGGCGTCCACTACGACACCTTCCATGCGAACATCGAAGAAAAGGATCCCACGGCCGCCCTGCGCAAGATTGGCAGGAAGCGGTTGTTCCACGTCCATGCTTGTGAGAATGATCGCGGCATTCCCGGGACCGGCCACGTGCCGTGGAAGGATTTCTTCAAGACCCTCAAGCAACTCAAGTACAACCGCTGGCTGACGATCGAGAGTTTCGTGCCGGCGATTAAGGAACTGGCCGCAGCAGCGGCGATCTGGAGACCGCTGGCGAAAGACGGCGATGACCTGGCCAAGCGCGGCCTGAGGTTCCTGCGAGCGAATGTCGGGTAGGGCCGACGCGCGTGCGGGTGGTCTCCTTTGCCGTGACGGCAGCGACAGAGCCAGGGGAGGCTTCGTTCCGTGAGTGGTCAGGCGAGCCACGGGAATCAGTCCGGCATGGGTGGGACAACATGGTTCGACGTGACATGACGATCACGCTGGTTTCCGGTTTGACCGCGTTGGCGGCGGCGTCGGCTCGGGGTGGGCCAAACCTGATCCGCAATCCCGGCTTCGAGGAAGGCGAATCGCCCACATATCCGGGTGTGGGGCTGCATTGGGAAACCAACGACGCCCAGCCGCACCCGGACATTGATGTCCTGACAACCTCGACGAAATACTCGGGGGTCCATTCGCAATGGCTCAAGGCCCACCCAACCTGGGATCTGGGCATGGTCCGCCAGGTGACGCCATACGGTTCTATCAGTCCTGGCATGATATATCGCGTCAGCGCCTGGATCAGGACCGCCAACGTGCAGAACCCCGCCGGCTGGTACGTATTCGGCATATGGTATCTCAGCAATGACACCTGGATCGGTGAATCGAAGATGCCGCGGCAGGAAGCGCTCAACTACGATTGGCGCGAGATTACCTGGACCGTCGTCCCGCCTGAAGGAACGAATCGCATAGCCGTCTTGTTGACCCGCCATACGGACGGGGACGCATGGTATGACGACGTGTCCATCACCCAGGTATCTGCGGGACCGCCGCAGATATCCGTCTCGCCGGGTTCGTTCGAGATCAAAGCCGTCAAGGGACGACGCATCGAGAGTGGTACGCTCTGGGTACAGAACGTGGGCGGCGGGATCCTGGAGTACGCCCTCACCGACGAAGTCAGGTGGCTGAGCTGCGTGCCCTCGGCCGGCACGAGCACAGGCGAAGTCGATCGCATCATCATTGCCTATGACATCGCCGGCTTGTCCGTTGGCTTCTACCGGGCGAGCATCACCGTTGCTGATCCGGCGGCGGTCAATCCGGTGGTTGCCGTGCCCGTGGATTTGACGGTCTCGACCCCGGGCGATCTGGATTATGACGGCGACGTCGACCAGACCGACTACGGCCTGTTCCAGGCATGTTATTCGGGAAACGGCATCGAGGCGGCCGAGACGTGCACCGACGCGACTATGGACGCGGACGCTGACGTCGACTTGGACGATTTCAGTCTCTTCTGGCTATGCCTCAGTGGACCGGGCATTGAAGCCGACGAGCACTGTGCGGACTGAGCTTACCCGACGGGTCGCCGGCAGGGTGGTTGAGCGCACACAAATAAAACGGCCGGCCCTCAGGCCGGCCGTTTTCGATAAGGCTCTCCCGTCAGACAATCATCGTCAGGCTTCTTTGCCTTGGTCTCCGGGAAGCTCGCGGCGCGATTCAGCAGCAAGCAACTGCTCGGACTGATAGTCGTAATAACTGCGAATCTGCTCGCGGAAATAGCCTCCTCGGGTTACTTGGGCCGCGTTCAGGATTGCCCCGAAAATGTGTCCCTCAACCCGCTCGATCTGCTCGCGGGCACGTTGGGCAACGCCGCGAGACGTGTTTTGGGCCCTGAACACCAGGATGACGCCGTCGACGCTTGGGGTCATGACCAGAACGTCGCTGACCAGCAGCACCGGAGGCCCATCGAAAATCACCTGATCGTATCGCTCGGTGGCCTGGGTAATCACTTGCTGCAAATAGGTCGCGGCGAGCAACTCCGTCGGGTTGGGCGGAATGGGACCGGTGGTCAGCACATCCAGGTTGGGCAATTCGGTCTTGGAAACCACATCCGCGAGGCGGGTGCGTCCCAGCAGGACGTTGCTCAGGCCGTCTATATTGGACTTGGGAAAAATGGTCCGAAGCCTGGGGCGGTGGAAGTTCGCGTCGACCAGCAACACCCGCCGGCCGCTTTGGGCCAGCGAGATCGCCAGGTTGACCGCTACGGCGGTTCTGCCGTCCTCCGGTCTGGGGCTTGTGATCAGCACCGTCCGCTGTCGGTCGGCCGGACAGGTCAACAGCAGGTTCGTCCGGATGTTTCGAAACGCCTCCGCGACCATGGATCGAGGCGCCACATGCGGCGCAAGCTCGATTGCGTCAATGGGGATTTCCTCGTCGTCCAGGTCCGGCACAGTGCCGAGAACCGGCACGTGAACATGTCTGATGACGTCTCGGCCCGTCTTCAGGGACGTGTCGATGAACTCCAGAAGCACCGCCAAGCCGACGCCCAACAACAGGCCAAGTACGAAACCGGCCGGCAGGTTGTACTCCCATCGAGGCGAAGATCGCTCCAAGGGCACCAAGGCCCTCACCCCCGAAAGGCGAATGGCACTGGTGGTGCGGATCAGCATGTTCAACTGGGCAATGTAATCGCTCACGCGCTCAAGCTGCTGCTGGAGAAGCTCGTACTCCTTTTCACGGTTTTCATACTCGACGATCTGCCGGTCCAGGTCACGCTGCTTGGATCGCTCCTGCTCGATCTGTTCCAGCAGTTGCTGTTCGGCATGCATCGCGTTGAAATACATCGTCTGCGCCTGGGCGATTTCCGCTTCCAGAACCGCCTGCTCCTTTCGAGCCCTGGCATCGGCCAACTGATTGTCGATCGACTCCATCTGACTTTTCAGCTCGCGGATCTCGCGATGGTTTTCGCCGAGCCCCTGTTGTTGACGGGCCAACAGAAGCTGCTCCTGCATGACCCTGGCGTTTTGTAGCTGCACCACCTCCGGATCCTGCTCGATCATCATCCGCATCTGAGGGGTAATGAACGCCTGGGACGGATCGCGGTTGACCAGATTCTCATATTGGGCCTGGTATTGCAGTTTCTCCGTACCGATTCTTGCGGCCTCCTGGGCCAAGACGCGCCAGGTCTCGCCCACAATATTGATTCCCTTGATCGCGCCCGGCTCGGTCAACTCCATCTTCAGGAAATCCGCCTGTTGATCGCGAAGGTTCTGCAACCTGGCTCTGATCGCTTCTTCTTCTCTAGTGTAGGTGTCAAGTTCCTCTCGATAGCTTCTCTGAGAGCCGGTCGTGGTCTCAAAAATGTACTTATCAATGAGCTGGTTGATGATGACCGGCGCGTCTTCCGGATTCCTCGTCGACAGGCTGACCAGAATGTAGTTTGTCTGCGGTATTTGTTTGACGCTCAGACTGCTCTGAAGCTTCTGAACGCGTTCGTTGGCGTCGCGGCCTGATTTGAACCACTGCGTTTCGCGAACGCGGGCATCGTTGGTGATCAGGTCTCTGAGCAACCCTTCGCTCTTGAGCCGAACCATCTGGTCGGCCACCGCGCGGTCGAGCAGGTCCACCTGCACGATCGGGTTCGTAAACTCCATGGGCGCTTTCGGCAGCGGCGACTCCACAACCACCTGCCCCATTGCGGTGTAGCCTGGCCAGTACTTTACCCACAGGTAGGTGCCCCCGATAGTCAGGCCGAAAATGAGAATCCAGATGAACAGGATAAGGAAAATCCGCTGCTTCAGAATGCGGATCACGTCCTGGACCGTGATGCTCGTCCCTGCAAGCTCGGGGCGAATGATCGGCCCCATCGGCATGGGAATCCGTTCCTGAACCGTCATGGGTAACGAAGTCATCCCGCAATACCTCCCGTGGCCGTTCCGTCCTCAGGCTCGGGTTGATGGTCCACAAACAAATGATTCAAGACGTACGATGTCGCACCGTAGAGCGAGAAGGCGACGGCAAGCATCATCAGCCCCAACAGCGTATGAGCCGTGCCTTGCGCCAGATCCTGGCGACCGAAAACGACGAAAAACCCGGTCGTGGTAACCCGGATGATGTTGCAGAACACGGCGATCGGCACGCAAACCAGAATCATGATCAGCCGCTGCCAAAGGGCCCGCTCGTTCACGAAGGTCATGGCCACCCCGAGAGCCGTCATCGTCATGAGCAGACGCATGCCGCTGCACGCCCGCTCCACGTCGAGCGTCCCCGTCCGGTTCTGGTAGCTGTATTCGACGATCGTGCCCGTCGCCTCGGTCATCATGTCCGGAACCATGGAGAGAACCCCCGCCGAGACGCGAGCGGCGATTCGCTGGAGCGGGCTGGTAATCTGTCCGTATACGTTGTCTGGAAGCGGCATCGCGAACATAAGGAAGGCGACGGCGAACCAGCTCCATCGGGTCAGCGGCCAGCCGCATACCATCAACAGAGTCCCGACGATGCTCATGACCAAGGCGACGTTCTTGGGATAGTCGATCCGGGCGATGGTTGCCTTCAGATACAGCAGAAACGCGAGAGTCAGGAATGCTGCCCCTGCCAGCCGCGGGAGTACGCTGCGGTCCCGCAAACCGACCGGCATCATGTCCCTGCGAATGTACAGGTAGTACAGGCTGAACAAAGGAATGATAAACCCGTGCGACCAGTCCTCGCTGGACAGCCACTTGAGCACCAGACGATGCAGCACGTGCCAGAAAAGGACGGCCAGCAGAGTGGTCAACGCCGCTGCCTGCAGCGTGTTGGCCGGCGTCCACAGGGATCGAGGCTTGGTGCTCATGTTTGTTCAGCGCCCTTGCGCCTCAGAAGTCGAAGGCGCTCAGCAGACCTCTCCGTGATGCCTCGGTCCGGGCTCGATAGTACTGGCCGGCAAGCGTGTCGTACTCGGCCCAGTTCCTGTCGTACGAAAACGAGAATCCGTAGCTGAACCGGAAGGCATTGCGAATGGTATACAAGAAGGGGGCAATCGCGTGCGTCCCCACGTTGACCACGTCATTGGGGCGCAGGAAGACGTCCGGGTCCTGGCCCGCCATGATTCGAGCCAAATCCCATTGCGTGATCTGCTCCCGATCGCGGTCGATTCTCCGGCGGATCTCGCACCGCGTCGGCCACGCCAGCGGATCGAGACCGCGAGCGGCTATCACTGCTTGTGCCAGGGTCACCTGCTCACCGTTGAGCGGGTATTGACCCGGCATGACCACGTGACCACCCACGTAGTAAGTCCCGATCGGGCCGGGATCAACCCGGATCAGATCCTGATGTCGAATCACAATGTTGCTGCTGCTGTCACCGGTTCGCAAAGCCTCGGCGGAGATGCGGATGATTCTCTGTTGTCCCTCGCCGGCCAACTCGCTCCAGTCCACCGGTCGGGTTGCCTGCTCAGTCTGTGGAACCGTCTCCACGACGGTCGAAGCCGAAGTCGCCGCCCGACGGGCTTCCTGGCCCGCAGGCGCCTCAATCAGCTTGTCGTTGACGAAGATGAAAGGTCTCAACGGGGGCGGGCTCTCGTTCTTCGATTGCGGCGCGGAGGAAGGCAACTCACCCCGTCGAGGAGATGCTCCCTCGGGGGCGACGGCGTCGATCAAATCCTGCTCCACGGAGTCGGTGGGCAATGCCGGCCCCTGCGTTCCTGGTCGTGTGGACGGCTGGACCGACTGAGGCTCGGGAACAGCCGGCTCAGGAACGACGGCCGACGGCAACCCGGTGTCTGCCGGCTTAAGGTTGGTTTCATCACGGCTTGGCTTGCCCTTCACGACCGATTCCTTGACCGTCTTCGGGCGCCGCTCGTTCCGGATCACGTAGATCGTCCGGACCCGGCCGCCGGCGTAAAGCCGCTGAAGCATCTCATCCGACCCGCCGGCCATGATGAGTGCTTCGGTGAGCCTGAAATCCGGGCGGGGAATCCGATAGGTGCCGGGCGCCTGAACGGCGCCCGTAATACTGAAAGTCCGGTTCTGCTGATCGCCCATTATCACCGTGATTGTGGGTTCGCTCTCTTCGGCATAGATGCCTCTTGCCTTCGCCTGTCGAGCAACCTCGTCTCTAACCTCAGGAAGAGTAAGCCCCTCCACGCGAATTCGACCGATCTGTGCGATGTCAACATAGCCCAGGTCGTCCACGGTCAGGACGAATTCGCTCTGTGCCCCACGGGCCATGAAATCCAGAAGCGTGATCTGAAAAACGTCGCCGGGACCCAGCTGGTAGTTCTCCACCGTGGCAACCAAGTCGTCCGGCGTCGGGTCCACCGCGTTGGGAATACCGGAAGGCTTGTCCTCGAAACTGACCGTGTCCTGGATCTCCGTGACCACGTTCTCGCGGAAGTTCCCAACCTGAGTAGGGTCCAGGAACCCATTCCACCATGCCGAGGCACAACCTGAGATGAAGGCCACCGGCAAGAGAGTGCCTGCCAATCCAAACCCCCAGCGAACCGGGCTGTATTTCGGGTTTAATCGCATATGAGTCCGTCCTGACTCTGAGCTGGATAACCTACCTGCCGAAACAAGGCAAGGCTCTCGAGCCCCCGCTCCTCGGGATCACCTATTCACCTGGGCAAAAACGCCCAGCGCCCCAGCCACCCTGTGGGGTGGCGCGAAAACTGCGCTGTCATTCCGTCTGCCTTTGTGTTTTTTCGCAGACTGATCCGTAAGTTATCGGCACACAGGCAGTTGGCGGTTGAGGATGAGCCGCCAAAGATGGCCCAGTTAAGCACCCTCCCGGAAATCCACTCACAGCTACTGTACCGCTTTGCCGGCCAGAAGGTTCGCGATTTCAAGTCATTTGTGCTGCTTCAATCCTGCCAACCGGCTACACAATACTTTGGGGCAGGAAGAGCGACAAGACGGCTAAGCGTCCACGGCTCGTATTGCCTGGTGCACCCGGCGGCCCAAGAACCTGCGTTACCTATTTGGAGATAAGAATATAACTCAATTCCGAGACCAGGAACTCCGGTTGACCCTCTGGTGGGGCTTCGGTATTCGCGTAGATCCCGTCCTGATGCCGGACGCACACGGATCGCCAAGCCATTTGGTTTGGAGCAACGAAGTCTTTCTGCGGATTGTCGCCGATGTAGAGACATTCCGGACCCCGGCAGCCGGTCACACTCTCAATGTACTCGAAGGCTCTCTGATGAGGTTTCCGAAAGGCTTCCCCCCACCGATCGGTCAGCACGAGTGGTCTCAAGAGAGACTCCAATCCCAACGCCCTCACCTTGTTCTGCTGCATCCTGACGGGGCCATCACTAATCAATGAAAGTTGAAACAGCCCCTGCCATTTCAGAAGGACGGCTTCTGCGTCTGGATACAACCGAATGACTGGGTTGTGGTCACGGTAGCAGGCGATCATCTGTCGAACCCAGTCCTCGGCATGTGGGCATCTCCATTCGGCAAGCAGTTCATCGAACACCCGTCGCCGACATCCGCTTTCGAACAGCTCGCGCATCCGGCGGGCCGGGTCATCGGGGCAGTCCATCTGTTGGCGAAGCCAGTTAGCCACCGCCTCAAACCCGCTCCAGACAAACTGCCGCTCGGGGTAAAGGGTATCGTCCAGATCAAAAACGACCACCGCAATTCCGGTAAGTTCGACGAACCGCTCGCTCATCGCATTGGATTCTCGGTTCTTGGCTTGTCTTGGCTGATTGTCTCGTGCTTCTCGAGCGCGTGCCCAACCCTTGGCCGCCTTTGAGCCGCTCCTGGTGCCTCGGGATTCGGCTCTCCAGTTCGTATCGAGGGTCGGCGCAGCGTCAGTCCCTATCCCTTACAAAGAACGACTGATGAAAGCGAAGCATGATCTCGCCGTCGCGGAACTGATCCAGACGGATTCTCGGCTTGCGGCCCAGCCATTCGGTGAGCAGCCACTTCGGGAAGTCCGCACCTGCGTGGATCGCCAAAGGCACCCCGCCGCCGAATCGAGGGTTGATCTCGATCACCCGGATCCTGCCGTCTGGAGAAAGAATCAGTTGGATCGTGATCAGCCCCACGCACCCGGCCAATGCCTCCACCACGCGTACGCCGGTCGCCATGATCCGCCGGTTCTTAACCGTGCGGGCCTTAGTGACTTCGCCCCCGCGGACCTCGATGCGCTCGCGGGGAACAACGCACCGGGGGCAACCGTCGAAACCCGCGTACACGTCAAGCGTGTGCTCCAGCCCGGGCACAAACTCCTGAACGATCGCCTCTGGCACTCTGGGTACCATGGCTTCCAGATCCCGCCGATGGTGGATCACGAAACTTCCCCTGCTCGCGCTTCCACGCCTGGGTTTCAGGAAATAGGGAAAGCGATGGCGCCGCCGCGCCAGAGCCTCCTGCGCAGTCCACGTGGCCGGCGTGTCGATCCGGTGGCTCGTCAGAAATCGGTACGTCAACAGCTTGTCGCGACAGGTATGCACAACGGCCGGAGATGAAATCAGGGCAATACACGACGATCGGGCGAACTCATCTCGAGACTCGGCGAGCTTGACCAGATCCGTATCCGTGAGCGGAACGAGAATGTCGATCCGCCGGCGCTTGACGATTCTCAGTAATGAACGGATATAGTCCGTCGAGTGAGTCGGAGGAACCTGGTGAGCCTCATCGGCAATACAAGCAGCCGCAAAATGGCTCTCAGTATCCGCCACGTGGATACTCGGACGAAGCCCGAGCGCCCTGGCTGCTCGTATAAACGCACTGATCAACTCGATTCGCCTGCCGGCGCAAGTGAATAGTATCCCCACATCTCGGCGGCGCGCGCCGGCTCCGTACATGGCTTGTATTCCGGTCATCCAGTGCCCGTCATATCGACTTCGTCAGTTCAACTTGGGCCTATAGGTTGACGCCCCTTCGACCGGCCGTCAACCTGCCCAGCCCCGGGCCGTTGGACGAGTGTCCAATAATCCTGGCCGGCGGCTCAAGGCACACCCTGCCATTGGCTATTCATCGACAAGACAAACAGGACACACAAGTCCTGGGCAAACCCGCGTTGGCCGGCCTACTCAGGCCACGCGTACTGCAGGATCCCATAGCGCCATAACCGGCCGCAAGGCTGCAAACCACAGGCAGCAAGGTCTCGCGGACCTGTGCGGTTACCGGACTAAACGCGGCTTCCGACTGGGTGCCAAGTGAACCCTTTCGCCGGCGTTGTTGAGCTCATCAGGATGAGCATTTTCCCGTGATTTCCCGATCCGATGGCAAGTAAAGGCCTTGTTTCCGGGGGTCGATACACCAGTCGTCTGGCTGAATCTTCCCCGGGTTATGGCTCGGCGTGGGGTGCCGTCCGGACCACGACGTCTGGATAACACCATCGATCCGTCAGCGGCCATCACAGTGTCTTTCCCGACACGGCTTGGGAGATACCCGGGGTTGCGGCTTGGCACAGCGCACGGAGGCACAGGTGGGCGGCAAGGCCGCCGCGCAGTCTATGTGTTCGATCTGCCCTCAGGAGACGGGTTGTGGCTACCTCGCCCACAGAGGCCGAACTGCTCCGCTGTGCCGTCCCGACGCCAAGCAGCGGCGCCGAGCGGGACGCGACACCTGAAGTCGACGCCCTGGGCATGCTCGGATCCCAACCCGGCACTGCGTCCATTCTGGTGGCTGATGACGACCCGGACGTGCGGGCGTTGATCAGACATCTTCTCAAAAAGGCCGGATACGAGGTCCTTGAAGCCGAGGATGGAGAGCAGGTTCTCGCCATGCTGGAGAAGCGTCTGCCGGAGCTGATCCTGCTGGACTGCCAGATGCCCCGTCTCGACGGATTCAGCACCTGCCTCGAATTGAAGAAGAATCCCAACTATGCGGATCTGCCAGTGGTCTTCCTGACGGTCCGCTCCGATCCCAGCGACAAGGCCCGGGGCTTTGCGGTCGGCGGCGAAGACTACATCACCAAGCCTATTGAACGACAGGAGTTCCTCGCGCGCATTCGAAGCCGATTGGAGCTGTCGCTGAATCGCCGATTGCTTCGCCGCAAGGCAACGATCTACGAAGCCGTGTCCATGGAGAGCGCCGACCGCCTTGAGGATGTTCGCGACGGACAGGTGTCTTTGTTGACACCGCCCAGCAGCCTGCCGGAACTGAAACTGGGCGTCCGGTTTCAACCGGCCCATGAAGCCGGCGGAGATTTCTACGAGATCGCCCGTCTGTGCGATGATGAGTTCGGGTTTCTGGTCAGTGACGTTTCCGGCCATGACCTGAGCGTCCCGTTCGTTACGGGGGCCCTCAAAGCTCTGGCGGCCACGTTCCTGAACGAATCGCTGACCCCCCTCGAGGTCTTGTCATTGCACAACTCAAGTCTCCTCAAGTTTCTGAGCGAGGGACGCTATGTCACCGCCTGCTGTGCGCGCTTCTCGAAGCTGACCATGGAGGTGGAGGTTGCCAATGCCGCCCACCCGCCGGCGTTCTTTCAGTCATCGCGCCATGAGGGCGAGTTCATCGATCTCAGCGGTGACATTCTGGGCATGCTGGAGACCGCCAGGTTCGAGTCAAAACGCTTTCCGGTTGAACGGGGCGAACGACTGTTTCTCTACACCGACGGGTTGATCGAAAGCCGGCGAGGTCCCGATGGGCGCTTAAGCGTGGTCCAAGGCATGGCCTGGTTGAAGGAAGGTCTGCTCGCCCGGCGCGCCCTGCCGATCGATCAAGTTGTGGATTCGGTGGTGGACGAACTGTTGTGTGATTGCGGCGGGAAGGCGGAAGACGACGTCGTTCTGATGGGAATCGAGTTTTGAGGCCGGACATGTTCGACATCGAGCATACTCCAGACGCGTTGCGGATCACGATGTCCCCGTCGTTCGAGAACATCGACCGGGCCGATGATCTTTGCGCCCAGGAACTCGACCGGCGTCAGGTCCCTGTCAACATGTTCGCGGTGCGTATCCTCCTCCGCGAGGCGGCCCTGAACGCGGTGACACACGGATGTCGCGAGGCGCCCGAAGGACAGGTCCGCGTGGCACTGGTCTTCGCAACGGACGAAATCAAACTCATCGTGGAAGACAACGGTCCCGGGTTTGTCTGGGAAAACCGCGAAGCGGGATTCGACGTGACGGGTGACGGCGGCAGGGGACTGCCGCTGATGAAAACATACGCTTCACAAGTGACCTTCAACGAGGCCGGCAACCGGGTCGAACTGAGCGTTCGCCATGAGCTCACCCCGCCGGTCGGGTGTGTTATCTGAGAGAATGGGAGAACAGCATGACATCTGTAACGGAAACACGACAAACGCACACCGTCCGTCCGGACTACGATATCGTCGCCTCGCACACGGAACAGTTTCGCGCGCAGCTTCAGGATCTGATCAGCCAGGGTCACGTTCACCTCGTGATCGACCTGGGCGACGTGAAAATGATCGATTCCAAGGGCCTGGCGGTCCTGATGCTCTGTCACAAGAGTGTAAGCGCCGCCGGAGGTTCGCTTACGGTCTTAACGCGCAATCAGGACTTCAGGCATTTGTTCCATGTCATGCGCATGGACGAGCACTTTACGATCGCCGAGAGCCTGTGATACTGCTGAATTCGATGGGAGAACTGGTCGGAGTCACAACATGTCCCTTGATAACCAGAAGATGATTGAAGAGTTCGTCGTCGAGTCTTTCGAACACCTGGCCGACGTCGAGAATGATCTGCTTACCATTGAAGAGGGCGGCGCGGACAGCGACCCCGAATTGGTCAACAAGGTATTCCGGGCCGTCCATTCGATCAAGGGGGCCGCCGGGTTCCTCGGGCTGACCACGATCAACGATCTGGCGCACAGCCTGGAGAACGTTCTGAACCTTGTCCGTTCGAAGGAACTGGTTCCGACCGCGCCGGTGGTCGATTCGCTTCTGCGATCGGTGGACGCGCTTCGCGGGCTGCTGAACAACGTGAACACCTCCAATGAGCAGGATGTCCGATCCTTCATCGACGCACTGAAGCAGATCATCAGCGGCCAGGCGTCTCCCGAGGTCTCGGCCAGCCTCGAGCGCAACGTACAGGTCGGACAACCGGCCACCGCCATGTTCGAGGTGTCGGAGCACCTTCTGGCAACCCACCGGCGACTGGGTCACCAGCTCTTCGTGCTTGACTTCGACCTGATCAAGGATGTCGAGGAACGGGGCAAGACGCCCTTGTCGCTCATCAAGGATCTTCTGGCCCTCGGGGAAGTGGTCGAGGCGAGGCTCGATGCGTTCAATCTCGGGGATCTCTCCACCGGCATACCCGACAGGCTGCGTTTTGTCGCCTTGATCGGCACGGTGGTCGATCGCCAAATGCTGATGGTGGAGTTTGGTCTGGCGGAAGAGCACATCCACCAGGTCGCAGATGCGGGTTCGGCATCTCCCGCCCCTGCGGCGCAAGCTGCCCCCGCAGTTGCAGCCCAGGCCGTCGCGATCCCGGCCGCACCTGCCGCGCCTCCTTCGTCGGCCGCGCCCGCCGCGCCGCCGGTCAGCGCCCAGGACTCTTCGCCGCCTTCGGAAACGTCCAAAACAAATGTCGAGACCAGCATTCGCGTATCGGTCGGCCTCTTGGACCATCTAATGAACCTGGCCGGCGAACTGGTTCTCTCCCGCAACCAACTCGTCCAGACGATCAACAATAGGGAGACGCGGAACCTCGAGTCCGTCAGCGCCCGCCTCGACCAGGTCACCAGCGAGTTGCAGGAAGCGATCATGCAGACCCGCATGCAGCCGATCGGGACGGTTTTCAACAAGTTCCCGAGAATCGTCCGCGATTTGAGCGGTAAGCTCGGCAAGCAGTGCGACCTGACCATCGAGGGCAAGGATGTCGACCTCGACAAGTCCATTCTCGAGACCATTGGCGACCCATTGACCCACCTGATTCGCAACTCCGTCGACCACGGCATCGAGGCGCCACAGGAGAGAACCTCCAAGGGCAAGAACCCCATAGGGCGCATTTCTCTCCGGGCCTTCCATCAGGCCGGCAAGGTCAACATCGAGATTTCCGACGACGGTGCGGGCATCGACGTGAACAAGATCAAGACCAAGGCCGTCAGCAAGGGCTTGATCAGCACCGAACGAGCCCGGGAAATGACCGACCGCGAGGCGCTGAGTCTGATCTTCCTGCCCGGCTTCTCGCTGGCGGAGAAGGTCACGGACGTCAGCGGCCGAGGCGTGGGCATGGACGTGGTCCGTACCAACATCGAGAGACTCGGCGGAACGGTGGAGATCGAAAGCCGCGTGAACTCGGGCACCACCATTAGAATCAGCCTGCCGCTCACGCTGGCCATCATTCCGTCGCTGATCGTGCGTTGCGGAGAAGAGCGTTTCGCCATCCCGCAGGTTAACATCAACGAACTCGTTCGCATCAAGGCCGGTGACGTCAAGAGTCGCATCGAGCACATTAAGAACGCCGAGGTGCTCCGGCTTCGCGGCAATCTCCTGCCGCTGGTTCGCCTCAGCCGCGCCCTCGGTCTCCAGTCCAAGTACCTGGACCCGGTGCCATCCGAACTGAAGGATGACCGCCGGAAGAACCTCGCGGACCGGCGTGCCGACGAGGAACACCCAACCGAGGTCGAAGCCCGCAGCGGTCAGGAGCGCCGGCAGGACACGACGGCCGGAGCCCTCAACATCATCGTGGTGGAAACCGGCCAACTCAGATACGGACTGGTGGTCGACGGCTTGCATGATTCCGAGGAGATCGTCGTCAAACCGCTCGGGCGTCACATGAAAGGCGTCCGTTGCCTGGCGGGGGCGACCATACTGGGTGACGGTCACGTGGCCCTGATCCTCGACATCGCCGGGATCGCGGCGCAATGCGCGATCGAAATGCCGGAGGAACACGGTGCAACGGCGCGTGCCGAGGAATCAGCCGCGCAAAAAGCCGAGCATCAAACGGCATTGCTCTTTACCAACGATCCATCAGAGCAATTCGGCGTGTCCATGAGTCTCATCTCGCGGATTGAGCGCATCCGCGCCGAGCAGATCGACAGCGTGGGCGGCCAGGAGGTCCTGCAATACCGGGGGAGTTCTTTGCCGCTGCTCAGTCTGGACAAGCTGATCAAGGCCAAGCCGCGGCCTGAGCAGCCGCACATGTACGTCATTGTCTTCCATCTGATCGGCCAAAGGCAGGAGATCGGCCTGATCGCCCCGAACCTCGTGGATATCCGGGAGATCAGCACCGATATCGACGTGGTGACGTTCCGCGAACCCGGAGTGCTCGGCTCACTGGTGATCGACGAAAAGACCACTCGCCTGATCGACTTGTCCGAGCTGGCCCGAGCCGCTCACGGCGAGTGGTTCAGCCAACAGCAGCAGGCCGCGGCGACCGACGCCGGCCGTCGGATCCTGTTCGCGGAAGACTCGGCCTTCTTCCGCAAACAGGTCGCCGGTTTCCTGTCCGAGGCCGGCTATGAAGTCCAGGCCTGCGAGGACGGTCTGGTCGCCTGGAATGCCATACAACAGAGTGCAGAGCCGTTCGACCTCGTCGTCACGGACATTGAAATGCCCAATATGGACGGTTACGAGCTGACCAGAAAGATCAAGAACGATCAAAGGTTCGCCAACATACCGGTGATCGCGGTGACTTCGCTGGCCGGACAAGAAAACATACAGAAAGGCGGCGAGGTCGGTATTGATGAGTATCAGATCAAGCTCGATCGCGACCAATTGATCGCCGCGGTAACCCGGCTCATCAAGAGGTCGGCTACGGCGGTTAGCGGGAGGAACGCATGACAACCACCATGCAAAGACAACAGAGAAACATGGCGGGCAAGGAGCTGGAGTTGACCACGTTCTACGTGGGTGACCTCCTCCTCGGAGTCGACATCCATCAGGTCGAGGAGATCAACCGTCAGCTCAATATGACCCCAGCCCCCCACACGCCCGAGACGATCCGGGGGGTGGTGAACCTCCGCGGCGAGGTCGTCACCGTCCTCGATCTGCGCCGGGCGCTCGGGTTGGAACCGACGATTATCACCGAAGACAGCAGGAACGTCATCGTCAACTCGCGCGGTGAGCGCGTGGGCCTGCTGGTCGACCGGATCGCCGACGTCGTGATCGCGGCCACCGATCAGATTGAGCCTCCGCCCGCGAATGTCAACGGCATCGACGGCCGCTTTTTCGCGGGTGTATACAAGCTGGAGTCGGAGCTCGTGGTCATTCTTGACGTGGAAGAGGCGCTCGCCAGCGAGGGGGCCTCCAAGCAGACGACGTGAACCGTGTGAAAGGTTAGCACCTTACGGCCAGAGAGCCGTGCGGGTTGCGCGCATGTTTTCGGATCGCTGTACGTTCGGGTTGCGGCCCGCACAAAGACGGACCGCCTTGGGTTCAGAGAGTCTTTTTTGAGGATCAGGTGCCACTATGTTCAAGAACATGAAAATCGGAAGACGGTTGCTGGCCGGGTTTGGCGTTGTGGTGGCGATGATGGTCGGCGTCATCACGGTCGGGTACTGGGGACTCAGTCAGGTTAACGAGAAAATGGCCGAGTACGAGAAAGCCGCTGCGATGGCTTCCAAGGCGACGGAGGTGCGAAGCACCGTTGATGGCATTTTCTTCTCCATCGTTTTGATGTCGGTGACCTCCGATGCCGCCGGCCTTGAGAGACTGTCGAAAGACGTGGAGACGTCGAGAGCGTCGTACAAGAGGATCATGGAGAACCTTGATCAGACGGAAACAAACGAGAACGGCAAGAAACTGATTGCCAATATTCAGCAGAAGCTGGCGGATGCCAGGGACGTCAACAACAAAGTCATTGAACTGGCCCAGGGAGGCAAGACCGCCGAAGCCGCCGCCATGGCTGCAAAAGACCTGGCCGGACACGCGGACTCGTCCGCGCAGGCCTGCATGGACTACGTCGCGTTCGTCGGCAAGCGTCAGGAAGAGTGCAACGAGGCAGCCGCGACGACTTCTTCGAGAGTCTATAAGATGCTCATTACCATCGGCGCCGCGGCCAGCATTCTGGCAATGGTTTTCAGCGTCCTGATTGGGAGAAGTGTATCGGTGCCGATCGGCCAGGTGGTTCGTCAGCTTGATAACGTGGCCCAAGGCGACATTTCCAAGAACGTGGCTCAAGATCTCGTAACCCGTCGCGACGAAGTCGGCGCGTTGTCCAAGGCCATTCAAACGATGACCGAGAACCTCCGTAAGACGATCACCGAGCTTGCGCACACTTCTCGGACTCTTGCCAGTTCGTCCACGGAACTATCGGCAACGGCCACGCAACTCGCCAGCGGGGCCGAGGAGACGACCGGGCAATCCGCCACCGTCGCCAGTGCGGCGGAGGAACTGTCGACCAATATGCAGAACATGGCAGCCTCCACCGAGGAAATGTCCAACAACGTGAAGACGGTGGCTGCGGCGGTTGAAGAAATGACCGCCAGCATCGGCGAGGTTGCCCGGAATGCCGAGCAGGCCGCGAACGTCGCGGAGCAAGCCGCCCATTTGGCCGCGACGAGCAATCAGGATATCGGACAACTCGGCGCCGCCGCCGACGAGATCGGAAAGGTCATTGAGGTCATTCAGGATATCGCCGAACAGACGAACTTGCTTGCCCTTAACGCCACGATCGAGGCGGCCCGCGCCGGTGAAGCCGGCAAAGGCTTTGCGGTCGTCGCCACTGAGGTCAAGGAACTCGCCAAACAGACCGCAGAAGCCACCGAGGACATCCGCAGGCGAATCGAGGGCATCCAGGCTTCGACGGGCAACGCGGTGAAGTCCATCGGCGAAATCAGCGGCGTGATCACCAAGGTCAACGAGGTGTCTCGCACGATCGCCTCTTCCGTCGAAGAGCAAAGCATCACCACCAAGGAGATCGCTCAGAACGTCGGACAGACGGCGACGGCGGCACAGACTGTTTCGCAAGGCGTCAACCAATCGGCCGCGGCGAGCAAGGAAATCACCAAGAACATCGCCGGTGTGGATCAGGCTGCACGGCAAACCGCGCAGGGCGCAGCCCAGACCCAAACGGCCGGCCAGGAGCTGTCCAAACTGGCGGAGAACCTCCAGCAACTGGTAGGGCAGTTCAAGGTGTAAGGAACCTCGCGGCGGGGGTGGCGAGTGAGAGGCGACTTGAACGTCAACGCAAGCACAGACAGGATCCGGGTGTTGGTCGTCGACGACACCGTCACCTACCGGAAGGTCATAAGCGACCTTCTGGCCGAGGTGCCGGAGGTCGAGCTCTTAGGCTCTGCCTCGAACGGCCGGATCGCCATCCAGAAAATCGATCAACTGCGGCCCGACCTTTTGACCCTGGATCTGGAGATGCCCGAGCTGAACGGTCTCGACGTCCTGCGCCATCTCCGCGCGACCGGCAGCACGGTGGGCGCGATCATGCTGAGCGCCTTTACCACACAGGGTGCCGAAGAAACGATCGCCGCCCTGAGTCTGGGGGCATTTGATTTCGTGTTGAAGCCGTCGACCGGCAGCATCGAGAGCAGCATCAAGGCGCTGCGTTCAGAATTGGTTCCGAAAATCCAGGCATTCGCTCGTGCCGCTGCGGTCAAGCGGCGACTGAGAGAGCCGGCCCCGACACGGTACTGTCCGCCCGTCCTTTCCGCTCCGACAGCCGACGTCGCTCAGCGGATGCGCAAAATCTCGGCCATGCCGGCCGGGAAGCCGGAAGTCGTCGCCATCGGCATTTCCACGGGAGGTCCCGCGGCCCTCGCGAAAATGGTGCCGGCATTGCCCGCAGACCTGGCCGCGCCCGTGCTGATCGTCCAGCACATGCCGCCGAAGTTCACCAAATCGCTCGCCGACGACCTCGACAATCGCAGCAAACTCGCGGTCAGCGAGGCCGTCGACCACCAAGCCGTTGAGGCCGGGCGTATTCTCATTGCACCCGGCGGCCGCCAGATGAAGATCGAACGCGTCGACGGTCAGCTCGTGGCTCGAATCACCGACGATCCGCCGGAAAACAACTGCAAGCCGTCCGTGGACTACCTGTTCCGCTCAGTCGCCTACACCTGTGGACGTTACTCATTGGGCGTGGTCATGACGGGGATGGGCAACGACGGCACTCTGGGCTGTCGATTGCTCAAGCGCGCCGGCGCAACCATCATCACCCAGGACGAGACGACCTGCGTCGTGTACGGCATGCCCAAGGCTCCAGCCGAAGAAGGCCTGTCAGACGTGATCGCCCCGCTGGACCGGATCGCGTCTGAAATTACCCGCTTTGCCGGGAAAGGAGCATTGGCATGCGGGTGACGCCGGACGAACTCAAAATCCTCGCCCGTCTCGTCAACGACCTTTGCGGAGTGGTCCTTGATGAAAGCAAGGCCTATCTGATCGAGAGCCGCCTGTCCAAGGTTGCTGAAGACGCAGGTTGCAAGAACTTCTCGGAACTGTACTACAAGGCGCGTTACGAGAACAACAAGACCATTCAGATCAAGATCATTGACGCCATCACCACCCACGAGACTCTCTTTTTCCGCGACACGTCACCCTTTGAGGCCCTGCAGCACAAAGTGTTTCCCGATCTGTTCGATGCCAAAGCGAAGACCGCCACGCCCAAGCGAATTCGGATCTGGTCGGCCGCCTGCAGCACCGGTCAAGAACCCTACAGTGTGGCAATCGTGCTGCACGAACTCCTGCCCGATATCGCCACCTGGGACATCAGGATCACCGGGACCGACATCTCGGACTCCGCGATTCAACAGGCCAGCATCGGCAGATTCCGCGATATCGAGATTCAACGCGGCCTCAAGCCGGAGATCCTTGAGAAATACTTCATCCGCGAACCGAACAGTTGGAAGATCAAGGACGAGATCCGCGCGATGGTCGCATATCGCCGCTTGAATCTGCTCGAACCCTTTAACGGCATCGGACCGTTCGATGTGATTCTCTGCCGGAACGTGGCCATCTACTTTGATGCCGTGGCCCGCAAATCCCTTTTCGAGCGACTGGTCAAGGAGCTGACCCCGGAGGGATATCTGTTCGTCGGATCATCCGAGTCGCTCACCGATCTCGGCCCGCAATTCATTCCCCAGCATCATTGCCGCGCCATCTTCTATCAACCCAACAAGACGTCGCTTGTTCCCGTCGCGGTTTGAGGTGTCCGCGCCACCGCCTGCCCGCCGGGCAGGCCTCCCTCTTACGGTTTTTCTCCCTGACTCGACAGACGGCGGCGGCGGCGAATCTCGTCGGCCTGGCTGAGACCTTCGGCATAGATCGCCTGGAACTGGTCGCCAGCGATCTTGAGCCGCTGGGCGATGGTGACGAGCAGATCGCGTTCGGCGTCGCTGATCTCGCCGTCTATGCGGGCCTCGGCGACGAGCAGCTTGAGTGCCAGTCGTGCCGTGTCCGGCGACCCGATACATACGCCCGTGGCAATGGGCTCACCGCGCAAAGCAGCCGCCATCATGGCGTCAAAAGACGCCTTCCCGATGCCGACCTTGACGGCCAGCCCCTGGATCAGGCCCAGCTCAGACCGCTTGAGCGTCCGGTCCGCCGCTGCAACCGCCAACGCCGCCTTGAACAGCTCCAGCTTCTCTCGATCCTGCACGATCGTCTCCCTGCCGCCGCGTGACGAACCGGTCAACCGCCCTCTTATTCAACCGCCATCGCACGAAGATCGTAGTCTTCCATCTGAACGACGAAAGAGTCCCGGCTGCCTGTTCCCGCTTCAATCAGCACATGCCCCGTGGCCAGATCTCGCAACCGCTTGTCCGGCGGCAAAGCCTCATCAAGCTTCACCGCAACCGTCACGGGCTTGTCGCGATCGTTGATCACCGCGATGCGGTCTGCGTACCGGGTAGCCGACACCTTCGGGTCGAGAGGCGTTGTTTTCAACGGTTTTGATTCGCCGATCGGCAAGGCCCTGACCGCCTGGCAGAACCGGCGCAGGTCATGTTCGTGCCCCATGACGGGCCGTTGCCAGCCGTTAATGGCGATCGTGTCGGTGTCACCGACACGAAGCGCAAAGGTCGCCGGTCGATAGAAGGCGCGCCCCCTGGCCGTGGCCGTTGAGGTCCGCATACCGGTTCCGCGATCGTCGGGGCCAAACTCCCAGCCCACCGGATGGAACGGTTCTTCCCAGTAGTTGTGATACAACTCGGTTGCCGACCCGGCCGGCGTCCGGAACCAGTCCGGCAGGAACTCCTGTTCGTGAAAATCGCGATATCGTTCGGGGTTGCTGCCCCACGGGGGGCCCCACTTGCTGAAGAACCGCTCCATGTCCACCATCATCACCCGTTGGATCACGATCCCCTCGTCCTGTTTGAACATCCGCGGGTCGTAGCCGTGGGCCCGCAACAAGTCCAGTGTGATCTTCTCCGCATCCGGCGAGTCCGCGCCCGGCCACTCGATGTTTGTCCCCGTAACCTCCGACGGCAGGTCGGTGAGCACATACAGCGTCCAGTCCGGCCGAACGCTGCGAATCGCGTCACGGGCCTTAATCCAGAACTCCCGCGTGTGCCGACAGCGAAAGTTGAGCCACTGGTCCCACCGTTTCGGATCCGCCTTGAGCCACTGGTAGGCTTCCATGGACTCATTGGGCACCGCCAGCTTCGACTCGCTGCGAAACTGGCTCAGGTTCCACGACGAGTAGCCCATCATCTCGGCGCTGTACACCTTCGTCTCGCCGCCGGACTTGTCCTCGCCGGAGATATAGCAGGTACCAATCTTGCCGTTGACGCGAAAGCCGATGCCGATCACATTCTTGTGCTGCTTGCAGTGCCGGCCGATCTCCAGCAGGTGCCTGATGAGCCATCGCTGCGTCTCGGCGCGGAGCGGGTCCGGCGGCCGATGCTCAAACGCCCGTGGATCGGCCTTCGGGTCGGCATGTCTTTGAAAAGACAACTCCGAAAACCCGTATTTGTTCGGTTTGCCGCCTTCGATCTTACCGGGAGCGGTGATCGAGGTCACGACCGGGACGATATCGATGCCCCGGGTTGCGGCGACGGGTGGCAGTTCGGCGAGCAGATCGGCCCCAAGCTGCCGATAGTAGCTGCCCGGGTACCACGCACGGCCGGCCCGGTCCGACCCGTTGATGGCATTGAACTGAATCAGGTTCATGCCGCAGAAGGCGAGCAGGTCGCACATGTTCTCGAACGACTGCCGCCGCTGCTGGGGCGTGTGCGGCGGCACGCCGTAATGGGCCAGGAAGTACCAGGGGTGCGTGGCGTAGAGCCCGACGCGACGCTGCCGCCCGTTCGGCGGGTCGATCTTTGGCAACCGGTCAGCCAACCGGTCGAGAATCTCGAAGACCCACATCCGCGAGACCGCCCCACCGCTCTCGGGAGTGTTGGGTTTGGCCCAGCCGCTTGAGCTGACGGCCACACGGATCCTCGCCGCCTTCGGAAAAAAGACGTACTGAAACGTGAAGGGCTTGTCGTTGATCGGCAGCTCGCGGCCGGTATAGACGGCCAGACCCACGTCCGGCTCATACCAGAAGGGCTCCTGCGAAATCTCCATCGAATTGACCTTGACAGCCTCCTGGCCCGCAAACGGGGGCGACCAGGGTTCACCCTTCGGAATAGTCAGAGACACGGTCGTATAGCGCTCGCGGTCGTTGGGGGTCTCGACGACGACGAGGTGCGGCACGCCCGCCCGGTCTGCGGTCTGCACCGTGTAAGAGAACCACGTCAGCTCGAAGCCCTTGGCCGCACCGGTCACCCGGAACTTGCCGCCGGGGAGGTCGAGCACCCGCGACTTCCCGTCGTCTTCAAAACCGTGGTCGGTTTGGGTACAGTCGACGGAGTCAACCAGCCGGCATTTGACGGGTGTATCCCAGCCGCGTCGGCTGATGATTTCTCCGGCCGGCCGATTGGGCGGCGGCAAGGCCTGACGTTCCCCTGCGACCGACGCCTCACAGGCAAACACCCCCTCGTCATCGATCAAATGCCAGCTCTTGCCCTGCCATGACACCGTGTTTTCATTCACGGCCTTGGGCGGCTGGCCGAGCACCAAGGGACTGCGTAACCGTTCAGACCCCTATAGCGACCAGCGCTGGCGCCGGCTGACCGGTGCGAT
>DAOOIV010000037.1 GCA_035384605.1 Phycisphaerae bacterium | reverse complement strand
TCCCGAAGCGACCCTCGCGCGCCAAAAGCCGGACACCGACCGCCGACCGCCCCCCCGCGCCAAACAAACCCAACCGAGATCTTAAGTCGTTATCGATTAAACACTTAAGGAAAACTGTGGCCGGTTCCCCGTCATGCGATCCACCCCGAACGCCTCGCCCAACCCGGGCGAGCAGCCAGGCGGCGGGGGCCGGCTGTCCGCGGCGTCATCCGATCCACCCCGAACACCTCGCCCAACCTCCCCGCCCCCCCACATCCTTGGCCGGAAGGACGCAGACTTGCCGACGATCAACGGCCCCATCGCCATCCCGACGACCGAGCCTGCGATTGAGGCACACGATTCGGCCCGCCGGTTCACAACCACGGCCGGCATCGGCGGCGCGACCAGAGAACCGCTCCCCGCCGGCCAGACGATCCTGGCCACCCCGTCGCTGACCATCTCAGCCCAACCCGGAACGTACCACCTGACCCTGACGGCCCCAAACTCCACGGACCCAACTCACGTGACCTTCCCCGCCTCGACCGGCCACCCGCTGGAGATTGCGGTCGGCCAATAGGGGGTTGGACAATCCCAGGTCCACCAGACTCGGGCCACCCATCGCAGGGCGGCTGCTCCCTCCCGCCTTCGCCGGGCTTTGGCCTGGCAAGCACGCTCGCGGTTCTGAAAGAGCTGCCTGAGCAAGTTGACTCTGGCGCCCGTGCGTGTCAGCGTGAGGTTATACTGCGACGGGATCAGACAGCGCGATAAGACCCCGGAGGCCGTCGGTGCCCACACATCCCGTCCAACGTTTCTATCGCTACCAGGCCGGGGTCTATGACCTGACCCGGTGGATGTTCCTGTACGGTCGTCAACGGGCAATTGACTTGCTCGAAATCCAACGGGACAGCCGCGTGCTCGAGATCGGTTGCGGGACCGGCCTGAACTTCGAGCACATCGTCAAACGTCTCGATCCAGCCCGGGGGCGGCTGGTGGGTGTGGATTTCTCCCAGCACATGCTCGGCCGTGCGGCCAGGCGCGTCGCGTCGCGCGGGTATGTGAACCTCACGGTGGTTGGCGCCGATGCCGAGCGGCTAGCCCTGAACGAACGATTCGATGCGGTGCTCTTTGCCTACAGTCTGTCGATGATCCCCGACTGGCAGTCCGCTTTGGAGCGGGCATGTGGACACCTCAGCCCCGGTGGGCGAATGGTGGTGCTGGACTTCGGCCGTTTCGATCGCTGGGGACCGCTGAGAAGGCTTGCCCGAGGCTGGCTGTGGCTCAACCACGTGGAGACCGGACGGCCATATGAGACGAAGCTGGCCGAGCTACTCACCAACTTGAGGGTTGAGGCACATCTCGGCGGCTATTACTTCGTCGCCGCCGGGCGGAAGTAATCAGAACATGTCGCCGTGGTGAAAGACGGCCGCAGCTATCAAAGAATCGTCCGACGCGGATCCCGCCTGTTGTTCCAGGCCGCCGATGACCAGCGCCGGAGCGGATCGGGCCCGGGATTCAAACCCGTATTCCCAAAACCGCCCGCGAAGATCCGAACGCCCGGCGGTGCAGACGAGATAATGGCTTTTGTGATCGCCTGCCAGCCTGAGGGCGGCGCATACCAGAGTGTGCATTGCCGCTTCGTCGCCGGTCGCGACGGTCAGCTCCTCAAGATAGGCGATACGCCGTCCATCCTGCCGGTCGAGAAAAACCACTGCGGCCCCGATTACCTCGCCCTCAGGGCGTCGAACCAGCAACGCACGGATGTTCGCCGACTCAGGATGCCGCACATACCGCCAATCGAGGTACTCCCGGCTGCGTGCGATACCGAAGCCAACCGGCGCGGTCCGCCCGTGCAGCGAGGCAGCCTCCAGAATGAGCGGAGCCATGCCGATGTCCAGTCGACAACCGGGCGCGATCGGCAAAGCCGGTCGATGCCCGCACAGACCGTATGCCGCGGCGAGCACACTCCTCCCGACAAGGCCCAGCGGCCCCATCATGAGCCGTCGCACGATACGATTCGCTCCGCCCCGGCACGTGCGTATTTGTTGCACCAGTCCTGTCGGCGCGCGGAAAAACTCCCGAGTCCACTCCGCCGGGCGGCAGCCGAACCGGCCGAAAACCGCACCGGTCTTCTCGTTGGCCGTTGTCGCCATCCGCAGGCAGCCGCTGGTGCCGTCGAAAAACGCCTGGGCAAGCTGAAGGCCGACGAACGTACCGCCGGCCTTCAGCGCATCCTGCGACACAACGTAATCCGCCCCGATCGCGCCAATGACGAACCGTCCCCGTGCCCCCACGGGTACATATACCGCGCCCAAGTGCCCCACCACCTGCTCGCCGTCCGCCAGAACCCATCCCGCCGGCCGGTCCCGACGGAAAGGGTTGTCACGATACTGCCAGTTCCACCTGGCAAGCCACCGCGGAAGTCGGCCGGGATATCGGGCAACTCAGCCACCAGCAGCCTGTGAAGCGAGACTGCGTCTTCGGCGCGGACCGGCCGGGGTTTCAGAGATGATCGCGAAACATCGTCAGCCATATGCCATGCGGCCTGAACAACATGCCGGCAGCGGCAGAAACATCAGGGGCCTATCGCCTCGATGCACGACTTGGCCTCGTTGAGAGCCCCCGCGGCCTCCCATCCATCCATCAATCCGTGATCATACGAGAGCGTGAGAGTCATCACCGGCACACAGATGGGTCGGCCGTCATCCATGCGAACCTCATCGTGTATCGCCCCCGCCGTCAGGATTGCGGATTGCCAGACGTTCTGCAGACCGACATGAAAGCGAACCGGATGCTCGCTGAGCACCGAAACCGTCATGCAGGCCCCGGACATTTCCGCGACCGCAAGATTCCCTCGAAAAACGGCCATGCACAGGCGGGCACACTCTCTCGCTAGATCATCGAGACCAAGACGATCGACCCCGCGCACCACGGGCGTGAACAACCGGCCATCCCCGCTTCGGGCGGCAAATGCAATATCGATGTCACGATACGAATACGCGCGTCCGCCAAGACGGAACTGCCGAAGCCTGGGCTCGACGGCGATTGCAGCGGCGGCAGCGTACAGAAGGATCGGGATCGGACCGGTCATCACACCGGCCTTGCGCCGCGAGTCGATCCAGTCGGCCACTCCCCGCGCACACGCGTCCATCACCACGTGTGCCACAACCAGGTGCGATTGGGTCTGGGCCAGGTGCTCGCCAATCGATCGAAGATGGTCCGGCAACGCCCCCTGATCGACGACCTTGTCCTTGAGCGACGGCGGCAGATTGACGACATCCCGGGTAGTTGCCGCTCGGCCGACCGGTGCGGCCAACCCTTTCTCGGCAATGAATCGCTCGACATCCGATCGGCGAATCCGCCCGGAGGCGGAAACCGCAGCCAGATCAAGCCCGTACCTGCGGGCCAGTTCAATCGCCCCGACCGTCGCGTCAACCCCGCCGACACGCGATGATTCAGCCGCCCGCCTCGCGACCGATGGTGTGGAAGCATCGCCCCGTGCGGCGATGAAAGCGTCGATAGCCTCTATGGATGGCCCCACGTAGGCAAACACCTGGCCAATCGGGATGACATCGCCGACCTCAGCAGCCAGCCTCACTACGCCTGACGCCGGGGACGGCACGTCACCGACGGCCTTGCTCGTTTCAACCTCACACAACGGCTGGTCTGCGCCGACTTCCTGACCGTCGACGACGTGCCAGCCGATCAGAGTCACCTCTTCGTCATTAACGTTGATCTGAGGCATGCGCACTGCCAAAACCGACTGAACAAAACCGCTCACAGATCTGACTCCCGCAACAATCCGACCACCGACCGCGAGAAATGACCGCAGCTCACGGCGACCATCGACCAGTCTCGGACCGGCACCGGCCATTGTATCTGCGGACTGGGACCGCGTCAGCAACCGGCAACTCGACCCTCTCGAGCCAGTCTGCGACATTCTGAACAGCTCGTTCAGAACCCCGGGCGCAAACGAGAGGCCCCTGACTGGTTCCCGCAAGTGGATCAAGGACAGGCCGGATCACCGAGCCGCCACACCGCAATGGGCCGCTCCCTCACCGTTGCGGTTCTGAAACGGTGGCCGAGCTGAAAAGCCCGCAGAGAAAAGCGTATCTCTCCCCCACCGAACCTGTTACGGACCCGTGCAGGTGTCGCGAGCGGCCTCGGCAAAGGCCTGCAGATTCTCGGCGGGCGTGCCGGGCGGGATGTCGCAACCGCTGCTGAGAATCCACCGGGCGCCCGACACGACCCGGCATAACTCGCGCGTCTGCGCTCTGACCTTAACCGAGTCACCGAATCGGAATACCGAACTCGGATCCAGATTGCCTCGCAATGTGACACGACCAGCCGCCCGCTCAACGGCTTGGTCGGCCGGAACCTGGTAATCAACATCGATCAGGTCCGCGCCCGTTGAGATAAGGTCTTCGAGAATCGGCAGGATGTTGCCGCACACGTGAAACCCGACAACCTTCCAGCCCATGGACCGCAGGGAACGCACAAGTCGCTTGTGTCGCGGCAGAATCAGACGCCTGTAGAGCTCGGGCGAAATGAAATTGGGCGAGCAAGTGGCCTCGCCGAAAACCACGCCGTCGGCCGACGCCGTGAGGGCGGCCTCCGAGGCTGTGATTGCGACATCCACGGCGAAATCGAGAATCCGCGAGATCTGGTCGGGGCTCTCGATCATGTCGACGAGAGTATCCTCGACTCCGCGAAGCTGAGCAGTGATGTTGAGCGGACCTCTGAGCGTGGCCAGGCAGAACAGCGATGAACCGGCCTGGCTCCTGACGCGCCTGAGTGCGTCGAGAAACAAAGGCATCCGTCCTCGGCATGCAGCATCGCCCCGCTTGAGGCTGCTCAGATTCGAGACGTCCGCCAGGAGATGCTGCCGAAGCACGGGTGCGCCGTCTGCAGGCTGATCCACCTTGGCGCCCAACGATTCGGCCTCGCCGGTCACTCCCAACGAAAGCTGAACGCCGTCAAAGCCGAAACGGCGGCATCCTTCGACGGCCACGCGAGCCATGGTCGCGGCGTCGGTGAAGTAGTCACCCAGCCGAACACCAAGCAAGCCGGCAAGTCCGGAGTGCAGGATCGGCAACAGCGGGGGCCGGTCCACACGCCCACCCTTCAGCACGCTGATCACCCGATCTTGTCCCGTCATAAGGCCGAGCCCTCACCGGAAGACGGGCACGATAACTGATTGCCGGCCGACTTACCACATTTCAAGAGGCTTGCGAAATGACCAATGCGCAACCGGGGTCTCCGGCAAGATCGCATGACCCCAGGGAACACCGCTGACTCGAAGGCTGGACGTTGCCTGTTGCCCAAAACGCCGGCCACCATCAAGGCCGGTTGCCCACTCTTCAGGAATCTGCGACGGGACTCAGAGCGGCTCTTCGCCTTCGATTGGCCGCGTGATACGAAAGACGCGCATCCCCTTGTTCTGGTAGATTCGTCCGGCAAACTTGCTGCGATCCCTCACTTGGAGAGTCAGCTCGGCATTGGCCGGTTTGGCCGTTCGGATGATGTCACCCGGCTGCAGGTGAAGCAAGTCGTCCATGGTGATAATCGTCTCAGCCAGGAAAGCACGAACCTCGACTTCGGCTCGCTTGAGGTTGGTCGCGAGCCGCTGTTGCTGCTCCTGGCTGGGTGCCTTGCGTTGATAAGCCAACCAGCTCTGGGTGGCCAGCTTGGTCATCACCGGCTCAATGACGTTGAACGGCAGGCACAAAGTCATCGTGCCGGCCCTGTTGCCCATTTTCAGCTCCAGCCCGATAACCACAACCACCTCGTTCGGAGCCACGATCTGAACAAGGTGCGGGTTCGATTCCGTCTCAGCCAGCTCAAACTTCACGTCCACCAGGCCGGACCATACCTCGGTCAGCGTGGACACGGCACGATTGGTGATCCGCTCCACAAGCCTCCACTCGATCAGCGTCAAGGCCCGCTGCGGAATGAACAGCTCGGCGTTTGATCCGCCAAGAAGACGGTCGATGATCGGGTAGATGATGAGGGGACTGATTTCGAGGCAGATTTGCCCTTCCAGCGGCGAACAGTTCAGCAGGTTGAAGCAGGTGGGGTTGGGCAGCGAATGAATGAACTCGCTGTAAGTGAGCTGTTCGATGGTTGCGACGCGGGCTTCGACAATCGTCCGCAGGAAAGCCGACAGGGACGCCCCGAAGTTGCGGGCAAACCCTTCGTGGATCGCCTCCAGCGAGCGCATCTGGTCCTTGCTGACCCGCTCGGGGCGTTTGAAGTCGTAGGTGCGGACCTCTTGCGGCTTGGCCCGCGCACGGCTGAACACCTGCGACTCGCCACTCTCGGGCGCGCCCGTCGAGACCGCCGAAAGCAGTGCATCAACTTCTGCTTGATCCAGTACATCCGCCATGTGAGGCGATAGCTCCCCTCGGCGCGCTCTTCATGCGCACCTCATGCCGGTTTATCGGACAGCCAAGGGAGGTGACTTGAGAAACTCGACGTCCGATAACAAGACCGCTCTCATACACAGGCAGGGTAACACCTCGGCGACGCGACGTTCCAGGCGTCACACTCTCGCACGAGGCCTCCTGGCGCCCGCCCAGCCGTCCGTGACACTCCGTCAGGCTGCCTCGCCGTCTCCAAGGGTAAACCGCGCCCGGCCACAGCGCGGAACAAGGAAAAGAAAAGACCGCCGTGTTTCGCAACACGACGGTCTTTCATGGTCATACAAACTGCCGATCAGATCGGCCGACGTCAGTTATGCACGACGACGACGCAGCAACGGCAGACCGGCCAGCAGCAACAAGGCCGCAGCAGGCTCGGGAACCAGTTCCACCTTCAGGTTGTCAAAAACAGCCGCAGATATCTTCCAGTCAGCGCTTTGGACGCGGCCCACCTTCAGAAAGACGGTCGTCATGCTGTCCGTTGCGACAAACTGGCCGGCGAAGTCTTCGGTGAAAGAGAACCATGGATCGTTGGGGCCGACCTCGCGCTTGGCAATGAGAGTGCCCGCGGCGTCCGGATCAGACGTCATACCTGGAGATACCTTGATCTCCCACCACATGCTGTCATTGGCTGCCTCTCGACCGCCGGCGAACCAACCGGTCACGTCATAGGTCTGGCCCACCTCGGTGGCGAAGGTCTGGTAGGCACCCACGTGGTAGTTCGCATGCCCGCTGATATCGAACCCGGCATAGCGAGAACCGTCCTGCGGACCACCAAAGCCCCCGAACGTCCCCAGCCCCGTAATCGAGTTGATTGCGGGAGCCCCAGTGCCCCACCCGGCCCAGTAGAAAGTGGCCTTCGTCCAACCATTCATGCCATCCTCGAAGCTGCCGTTGGTCAGCAGATTCGCGGCACTCGCCGACGCGGTAATCGCTGACACGACCACCAGACCCATCAGTACCTTCCTCATCACTCGTTTCCTCCTCTAATTACTGCCCGGCAACACAAGGCAGGATCTGTCCCCCCAGTGGCACACGCTGCCTCTGAAGCGATCCCCTCGCTTACCGTGCCTGAGATACTCAAGATTCTTGGTGCGAAAGAATTGGACCCGGTGGGAGCGCCCGACTCTGGCGTTCAGTCCACCCCCCAGCTTTTCCCGACCCATGTTCCTCCGCTCTTCCTCTCATCCGGATCCGGACAAGACCAGAATCACCAAACCGGCTGCCATTGGCTCGGCTGATGTCTGAGATTCGCTCCGGACCCAAACAGTAGCATACCCTGCCAGCCGACGATCCGCAAGCCAGAATCGCCAATTCAGGCTGTAGCACTGAGACGGACGGCAATGATTCGGTTGGATCTGTCAGCGCACCCACCCGAGCCTCACCTGCCCAAGAACCACAAGTTACTTATCAGAAAAGGTTTACGAAGACGGCACCGCCACGTCCGGCGGAGAACCGGGCCCAAGAACCTGCCCGAACCGCCCCGAACGATCTCTCGAATAGCGCGCCGTCTGCCCATGGTGATATGGAGTCCGAATGGGTACCACCATCAGCCTGCTCCCAGGCACCCTCTTTTCCGCGGACCCGCGGCCCGGGTGTCGGCCCGATCCCCCAGGCCTGGAAGCACCCCTCTTTTCCGCGGACCTGCAGGCCCGGGCATGCCGTCCGCGACGCGCTCAGAGTCCCTCGTTGGATGCATCGCGTGCCCTCGTTCGATCGGGCCAGCGGGGGTGATGCCCCACGAGTCGATCCGCCGGGTATAATCAAGAGCCAAGCTGCGAGAAGGGGAAGGATGCGCTACACACTCGCATTATTGATGCTGGCAAACAGCCTCTCTCCCCGTATGGGGACTGTCTGCGCCCAAAGCATCTTCAATCCTGACGTCCAGGGAACCGGCGCCACGATGGGCGACTACATGATCGCGGTCACCGGCGGGGGGCAGCCCGGCGGCCCTCAGTACACCTACCGGATGGGCAGGTTCGAGATCACCAATCAGCAGTTTTGTGACTTCCTCAACGACGCCGAACGTGACGCTCAGCGAGCCCCGCGCACCCGCCGATCCACGAACATGTTCTTTGGTCCCCACGGGAGCGTCTATCTCGACGGCAACATGTCGGCCAATGAACCGATTTTCTTGTCGCACAACGACGTCTTCACATCCGACATCCGTTACGACCCGTTGATGCCCGTCGGCCGGCGCTACAGCGTGATCTCCGACGGATTCGGCAGCAAGGCCAAGCATCCTGTCCGGCACATATCCTGGATGGGGGCCATGAAGTTCTGCAACTGGCTGACAATCGACCAGGGCCTCGGCCAAGAGCACTGCTGCTACACCGAAGGTCCGCATATCGGAAACTGGCACCCCATCACAATCAACACAATCGACTGGTGGGGCAAGGAGCCCCTGCACGACGACCCTTATACCGCAGGGCGAAACCCCAACGACGCGGAGCGAACGGAACTGGTCCGCCGTTATCGGGGCTACCGCTTGTTCATGGATGATACGGGCCTGCTGGCCCCGATCAGCCGGCCCGATCCCAAGGATTTCAACGAATGGCTCAAGGCCGCCGCCTGGGATCCCAACGCCCCCGGTACCTTCCGAACCAACTCCGGCGGGTGGCAGGCTGCGCCCGGACACTGGATGTACGGCTTCGGCCGCGAGGTCAACACCGGCGCTGACGCGAACTTTTATGACAGCGGCGACCCCTGGGACAACGGCCCCGTTCCCGTTGATTTCTATGACGGCACGGATCATGGCGGCACGTTCGCGACAAATGCCACCGCCAACCGCTATGGCTTCTACGGCATGGCCGGCAACGTGTGGGAATTCAGCCAGGATTACGGTCCGGGCCCCCGGCACTGTGCCATCTACGGCGGGTCGTGGGTGAGCAGTGCCGAAAAACAGGCCGCTTCGTCCGTCTATGTCAATGCACTGATCACCTGGGCCGACATCACCTTCGGCATGAGACTCGTGCAAGTGGGCAGCCCCCTTGAGGTCAAGGTCTTCGCCGGTACCCCGGCCGCCCATGACGAATTCGGGCGTACGGTCGCGATTTGCGGCGACTGCGCCGTCGTCGGCGCCCATTTCGACGACGACTACGGCTCCAACTCCGGGTCGGCCTACGTTCTCCGCCGCGAAGGGCTCAAATGGGTCCACCAGGCCAAGCTTTACGCCTCCGACGCCGGCGCGGACGACAAGTTCGGCCGTTGCGTGGCGATCAGCGGCGACTACATCATTGTCGGGGCCCCCGACAAAGACGACGCAGGTGCGGATTCCGGGGCCGCGTACATCTTCACGAGAACTGACGCAAGTTGGACAGAGCAGGCGAAACTCGTCGCCTCGGACGCCGCCGCCGGCGACAAGTTCGGCAGTTCGGTCGCCATAGCCGGCGATTTCGCACTGGTCGGCGCGTACGGCGACGACGACAACGGCAGCGCGTCCGGATCAGCTTACGTCTTCCTGCGAAATGGGGATACGTGGACTCAGCAAGCCAAGCTGAAGCCCGACGACGGCGCCGCCGGCGACAGCTTCGGCTGGGCAGTGAGTATTTGCGGCAACCACGCCGTCATCGGCGCGTACGGCGACGACGATACGGTGACGGGCTCCGGATCCGCCTACGTCTTCTTTCATGACGGCGACAACTGGACACAGCAGGCCAAGCTCGTGGCGGCTGATCCTCAGGCCTTCGCCGGTTTCGGGCTATCCGTATCGATCAGCGGTGACCACGCCATCGTCGGGGCCCCGTGGACCGACGACGGCGGGAACGATTCGGGTTCGGCATACGTATTCGAGCGACAGGGAACACAATGGGCCCAGGCCGAGAAGCTCTCCGCGGCGAATGCCGAGACCGGTGCCATGTTCGGCCATAGTGTCTCGATCAGCGGCGATTCCATCGTCGTCGGGACACTGTACGACGACGAAGGCGGGAACAACGCCGGTGCAGCCTGCGTGTTCCATCGGCGCGCGTCGGCTTGGATACGGAAGACCAAGATCATCGCCTCGGACGCCGCCGCAGGCGACCAATTTGGACAGGCGGTTTGCGTGAACGGAGACTTCGCCATCGTCGGCTCGCCGTATGACAGCGATTCAGGAACACATTCGGGCTCGGCATACGTGTACGAGATCGGACCGGCATCGGCCAGCCTCACGATCACCGTCTGCCAGGGCGGCGGAGGCGACTTCTCGACCATACAGGCCGCCATCGACGCCGCCGTTCCCGGCGATGTGATCAGCATCTGCGACGGGGTCTACACCGGCCCGGGCAATCGCGACCTCGATTTCGGCGGCAAAGCGATCACCGTACGCAGCCAGAACGGCCCCGCTCAAACGATCATCGACTGCGAAGGGGCCGGGCGAGCGTTTCGCTTCCATTCCGGCGAAGGTGCCTCGTCCATCGTCGACGGAATCACCATGATCAACGGTTCCGTCCTGGCCGCCGGCCAGGACGGGGGCGCCATCCTGTGTGTCGGCAGCAGCCCGACGATTAAAGGCTGCGTGATCCGCAACTGCACCGCGGGCTTCGGAGGCGGCATCGCCTGTGACGCGGCAAGCCCGACGATCGTTGACTGCCGCTTCTACGGAAACATCGCGGACTACGGCAGCGGAGGCGGGATCAGTTGCTGCAACGCCAGTCATGCAATCATCGATGGTTGCGATTTTCGCGGCAACCGCGCGGTCAGCGGCGGGGGCATCCGCTGCTACCAAAGCAACCCGATCATTACCAACTGCAACATCAGCGGGAATCACGGCAACACGGGCGGCGGCATTTACTGTAACAGGAGCGAGGCCGTCATCTCCGGATGCTCGCTGGTGGGAAACCACTCTTACTTCGGCGGCGGAATGTACTGCTATTACAACAGCCCAGTCATCGCCAACTGCATCGTCAGCGGAAACACGTGCGTAACCTCCGGCGGCGGTCTCTACTGCAGCACCAATGCCCCCGCCGTCACCAATTGCCTCGTCAGCGGCAATTTCGCTCCCGCCAACGGCGGGGGGATACAGGGTTACCTTGCCAATCCCGTGTTCACAAACTGCACCGTATCGGCCAATATGGCCGGCGGCGACGGGGGCGCGCTGGCCTGCAACCAGAGCAGCGCGACGACAGTCAACTGCATCCTATGGGACAACACTGCTGCACGAGGCCCCGAAATCGCCGTCTTCGCCGGTGGGAGTCTGACCGTCTCGTACAGCGATATCCACAACGGGCAGGCCGGGGCCTACGTCGAAAGCGGTAGCACGTTAAGCTGGCAGAACGGCAACATCGACGCCGATCCGCTGTTCATGGGTGGAACATCCGGAATTTGGACGGCTCCCGGAACGTACGATCCGGACACGTTCGAAATCACCTTTACGGACGCAAACGCCACATGGACGCCGAACCAATGGGTCGGGAAACTGGTTAACCCCGACACGACGCAGCCGCTTCAGATGCTGATCGTCGCCAACACCGCCAACACCGTCACCGTTCTAGCTGAGCGGAACACGATTGAACTTGGAGCATCCTGGATCACGGGCGCCGAGAGCTACCAGATATACGGCTTCCACCCACAGGCGGGCTCGCCCTGTATCAATGGTGGAGACACTCTCGCCCTGCCGCCGGACAAGGCTGATCTGGACCACGACGGCGACGCCTCTGAACCCGTCCCGGTTGATCTTGAAGCCCGTCCTCGCATACAAGGATGCGTGGTGGACATGGGCGCGTACGAGTTTGAAGTGCCCGCCCGACTGCCCGGCGACCTCGACAACGACTGCGATGTCGATCAGGATGACGTGGCAGCGCTTCTAGCCTGTCTCACCGGAAACGGAATACCCCAATACAACCCCGCCTGCAGTGATGCCAGGCTCGATGAAGATCTGGACGTGGACCAGGCTGATTTCGGGCTCCTCCAGCGATGCCTGAGCGGCCCGGACACGCTGCCGGATCCGCACTGCGCCGACTGAAACCCCACGGCCGCCATCCGCCTTGAACACACGGGTGTAGGCAGCCTCGAAGTTCCCGGTTACCTTATTGGACATGAGCCGCAGTCAACAGAAACGCACTGTGCGATCAGCGCCCAAACCGCCTGGAGACGAGGGCGGCACCGGGTCGGATCGCCCGGATACAACCGAGGCAGTCACCACGTCTCGGGTGCTGCCGGCGGTGATGCTCGTCGCGGTCACAATCATCGTCTTCTTCGCCCATAGGAGGGCGTTGACGGCCCAAGCGCTTTCAATGAACGACGGCGACTATGTCGTCCAGAACTACCGCGTGCAAAACCCCAGTTGGCGCCACGCGGGCCTGTTCCTGGCGGAGGTGACCAGACCGGCGATGGTCGAGGGTTACTATCAGCCGCTGGCCATGATCTCGCTGATGCTCGACTCGGCCATGGGCGGCCGGCCGGACCATTTGATGCCCTACCACCGCACGAGCCTGGTGCTGCACGTCGCCAACACCGTCCTGGTGATCATCCTGCTCTACTTGCTGTTTCACCGGCCGGTGCCCGCGGTGCTGGCGGGCCTGCTGTTTGGCCTGCATCCGATGACCGTCGAGGTCGTCACGTGGCTGGGCGAACGAAAGACGCCGTTGGCCACCTTCTTCGCCCTGATCAGCATGGTCCTCTACGTCCGATACGCACGTTCGGGCAGCCGCGGGATCTATGCCGCCAGCCTGGTGATGTTTCTTCTCGCCCTGCTGTCCAAGCCCACGGTCACGCCCCTGCCGATCCTGCTGTTGCTGCTCGATTACTGGCCACTTGGTCGATTGGATTGGCGCAGGCTCATCGAGAAGCTGCCATTCTTTGCGATTGCCGTTGCTTCCGCCATCATCACAGTCATCTCCCAAAGACACGTGGATCTGACCGCGATGCAGGGCATCTCCTTTGAGCAAAACCTGCTGATTGTCTGCCACAACGTGCTGTTCTATCCTCTCAAGATGATATGGCCGGCGAATCTGTGTTCGGTATACCCGTTTCCCGAGCCCATCGACTTGTCAAACCGGTCCGTTTTTCTCGGGGCCGTCTCGACCGTCCTTCTCGCCGGCGGCCTTGTGATATCCTTGCGTTGGACGCGGGCACTCATGGCGGGTTGGCTGTTCTTCCTCGTCGCCCTGGCTCCTACTCTGCTGAACGTGGGGTACGCCATGGGGGTGGCGGCCGACAAATACGCCTATCTCCCGGCAGTGGGCTTCCTTCTCATCCTCACCTGGCTGCTAAGCCGGTTGTGGAACATCGCCCAGGCAGGCGTCGCAAGGAGGCTGTGCCGCTCTGCCGTCGTCGTTGTTCCGCTTGGGGCGGCGGCCTGCTATGCCGTCGCCGCAGACCGATATCAGCTCAAGTGGCAGGATCCCGGTACGTACTGCGAACACATCCTGAGCATCGCCCCGAAAACGGCATGGGCTCACCAGGCGCTCGCGTCCCACCTGATCGATCAGAACCGGATCGAGGACGCTGTGCGGCACGCTCGGCAAGCCGTCGAGCTCGATCCGGACAACTACAAGGTTCGCATCACGTACGGCGAGGCTCTGAGCCGGCAAAACGACACCACTGAGGCAATGTCGCAATTCACTCGGGCGTTGGCCATCAAACCCGAATCGGCCGAGGCCCACAACGGCCTGGGCATGGCATGCGGGATGGCAGGACAATGGGACGAGGCAAGTCGGCACTTCGAGGCAGCACTTCAGAGCCAACCACACTCCCCTGAAATCCTCTTCAACCTCGCAACGGCGCACCTGTACGCCGGTCAATTCGATAAGGCCCTGGCCCGTCTGGCCGAGGTCAGCCGTTATCGGCCCGACAGCCCGGAAGTCACGGATCGCCTGGCCCAGACCCACTATTCGTGGGGCCAGCGCCTGGCCAGGGAGAATCGCTTGAACGACGCCCTCCCCCATTTTGAGAAAGCCGCAGCCCTTCGACCCAATGAGCTTCAAGCCTACTACGCCTTGGCTTACGCCTACATGGGCTTGGACCAATCCGATCAGGCAATAAGCGCGTTTCGCAAAGTCGTGGCATTGGCCCCGAAGCACGCTGATGCCCATTGCCGACTGGGAGATCTGTACCTTCGCAAGGGTCAGAGTGAATTGGCCGCCAAAGCATACCAAACGGCCTTACAGGTAGACCCCCACAACCAGAAGGCCAAGGCAGGCCTGGAAGCCGCCCAGAGCACGCAGCCCGCATCGAGTCTTCGTTCCGGCCGGCCCCATGCCATACCGCCGACACAAGCGGGCGACGGTCCGCAAGTGCATTCCGCGAAGAATGCGTGCGATGCGCACAAAAGAGGCCGCCGGATATTTCAAATCCGGCGGCCTCCGTTTCTTGCCTGAATCGCTGACAATTCAGCTCGGTCGCGCCTGATTAGCGACGACGACGCAGCAGCATCAGCGGCAGCCCGAGCAGCAACGCTGCGGCAGGCTCAGGAATGAAGGTGAGATCGTAGGTAGCCCATGTGCCAGGCTGGCCCACTTGGCCGACCTTCAGGGCCACGACAACCTCTGCACAGGTGGCGTGAATCTCATATTTGCCACCCGGAGGTGTCATCGGCGCAGCCTCAATGGCCTGCCATGGCCAAGCCGGACCGCCATTCAGGCCCCAAGAATCGTGCTTGGCAACAATGTCCGCGGCATTGCCAGTATCGATCCGATTGGCGATCTCGGCATCGCTCATGCCTTCGGTCGAGGTAAACATCATCACCTCGGCCCAGCCGGCGCCGCCACAGTCGCCTGTCCACGTGCCCGTGATCCGGACGATCTCGCTCGGGAAAGCGGGCAGACGCCAGAAGACACCAGCGCTACCATAGCCGATGCTCAGGTTGAACACGCCGTTTCCCTGATCCGACACGGTGGCCGCCTGACCCCACGGCGCTCCCCACGCTTTCGCGTCGGCCAGATTCAGGTTGCCCGCCAAGGCCGGCGCAGCCATCGCCAACAGCACAAATACCATTGCTTTCTTCATACTTGTCTCCTCCTCAGAAAAACGACCCGACATAACGGGACTCGATCGCTGTCCCGTCATGCTGCTGCCTCGCGGAACCGAACCGCGCGGTTCGTCATTCCGTGAGCGATATGCACATTGCAACCCGAGCGTAAGATTCCGGAAGGTCGAAATGCTCAACTACGCTATCCTGACCCTCGCTCTTTCGCTCTTCCCTCTCAGCCGGTACGTGCACACCACTGCGGGAGCCTCTGCCGACTCCTCCTTGAGATAGGGTGTTGCACTCCAGCCTCCTTCGCATAATCATACCCTGACGACTGGCTGTATGCAAGCGAAAAAGCACCGGTTTTTCATGCACGAGGCAAAAAATATCAATCTGACATCGGTTGAATTATTCCCCAAACAGTCGTCTGCGGATCGCCAGGCGTCGGTCGCCAAGCTTGATCCGGTACGAATACTCTAGCTCCGCGTCGAATCCGTCCAAGCCGGGGGTCTGCCGCCACGCCAGCACCTCAATAAACACAAGTTCATATCTTGAAGCATCTTAAGCAGAAAGAGTCTACTGAAAACAGTCGTTCAACCCCCGGCCAGCCTATCTCTCTTGAAGATCAGACTCTGACCTGCGGTACTACGAGTCCGATCATGGCCCATGATTCGAAGCTTGCTTGGCTTGCTTGTGACGATGAAGCGTCCCCTATCTGATACTCCGCTGACACCCGTCTTATCGGACGCACTCGGGCATCCCTGAACCGCACCGCGATCCACGCCTGCCGTTCATTCCTGGAACCACCGACGACAGCACCGACATCTCCTGGTAACATGCCTCCGGGTGCGGAAGTACAAGGGCGGCGGGCAGACAAGGAAATGGCAAACGACATGTCGAATGACCCCCAGGTACCGCGACGCCGGATCCTCTCGGCCGGCGGAATCGGCTGGCTCGCCCTCGGTGCAAGCCTGGGAGCAGGAACGTGGGCGACCGCCCGGTTCCTGCGGCCTAGCCCGGCAAGTCGGCAAGAGAACGAGGTCGATGCCGGTCCATTGGATCGCTACGCCGCTCTTCCGTCAGGTCAGATCAGCGACGCGGTAAGTGACAAGGCAATCTGGATCGTCCGGATGGCAAAGAGGATTGTCGCCATCCGCGCAGCCTGTACGCACTTGGGTTGCCGCGTGGCGTGGGTGAGCAACGACGGCCGCTTTCGCTGCCCCTGTCACGGCAGCAGCTTCGACCTGGACGGGACCAACCTCGACGGTCCTGCGCCACGCCCGTTGGAGCGCCTGGCTATCCGGGTTCAAGACGACCACGTCATCATCGACAGCAATCGGCGGTTCAGGAAAGAACGAGGTGAATGGGACCATCCGGACAGCTTCATCTCCGCTTAGCCGCGTGCGGCCTCAAAATGCTTTGTCCGGCACTCGACGATTGCGAATACCGAATGATGAGTTGAGAATGCTCGGCCAGACAGATTGTCTACATGTTCTCGCCAGCGGCAGCGGAGGCTGTGATCGAGTTCGGCCATAGGCCGCAAAAGGCACAGACAACCCCCATGGCAGGCATCAGCGACCGTATTCGCTCATCGCAGATCTGGAAATCCGTAGTTCGTCACGGCTTGCCCCGCGATCGCCAAGGCCGGGCCCTGGTCGTGGTCAGCAACCTTTTCCTGCACATCCATCCGGTGGACATGCGGCGGTACTCGCTGCGGTTCTGGTTCACCTGGGCGATGGGCTGGCTGACGTTTGTTCTCTTCGTCATCGAGACCATCACCGGCATCGCGCTGATGTTCTATTACCGACCGGCTGCCGAGCACGCCTACGCGGACATGCAGGCCCTGCGAGCGACTGTTTCTTTCGGTCTGGTGCGGGAGATTCATCGCTGGGGCGCTCACGCCATCGTGATAGCCGCCTGGCTGCACATGCTGCGAGTGTTTCTGACGGGCAGCTACAAACCCCCCCGTGAGTTCAACTGGTGCATCGGCGTTGTGCTGCTCGTGCTGACCATGCTGTTGTCGTTCACCGGCTATCTGCTGCCGTGGGATCAGTTGGCTTTATGGGCGGTCACGGTAGGGACCAACATGGTCTCGGCCGCCCCTGTGATCGGGAGCGACGGTCCCTGGTCCGGCCGGCTGCCGGCGGGCTGGGACCCCAAATCGCTTCTTCTTGGCGGCCGCGACGTCGGACCACCCGCCCTGCTCCGCTTTTACGTGCTGCACTGCGCCGTGCTGCCGGTGATCTCGGCAATCTTCATCTCGCTGCACTTCTGGCGAATCCGCAAGGATGGGGGTATCAGCGGGCCTGACGAACTGTACACTCCGTCGCAGGCACGCCGTCGCTCCAATCGAACAGCCCTTGTCCTTGCTTTGGCAGCTTTGACGGCGTTGCTACTCACGGCCGTCTTCGGATCATGGAGCGGCATCAAGGGATTGGTCAACTGGTATTGCCGACCCGAGAGGCTGCTGCCCATCGCAATCGCGGTCCTGGTCATCGGGCTCGCGGCCTACCGGTGGTGGAGCCGGCCGGTCTTCGCCGCGATTCTCGGCTTTCTCTTCCTGGCCGGCTGGGCGACGGCGTGTGCCGACCCACAGTTCTCATGGATCATTCTTCAGCCCGACAATGTCGCAATTTCCCTTATGGTTTGTGCTACCATCGGCTTCCTTTGGCTTGCCGCTCGACGCATGGCGATCAACGATCAGCGGCTAGGCCGGGGATTGCCGCCCTGCGAAGCCGAAGACCGCCTGCGGGTGATGGTTTGGCCCGACGTGCTGCGCGTGGAGCTGGTCATATTCCTGATCGCGGCCGCGGGCTTGATTGTGTGGTCCATTCTGTTGCGGGCGCCGCTAGAGGCCGCGGCGAACCCCGCCGATGTCCCGAACCCATCCAAAGCCCCGTGGTACTTCGTGGGCTTGCAGGAACTGCTGGTCTATTTCGACCCCTGGCTCGCCGGCTTCCTGATCCCTACCCTGACGATCGTCGGCCTTTGCGCCTTGCCTTATCTGGACGTCAACAGGCGAGGCAACGGTTATTACACGCTCCGCGAGCGTCCTTTCGCCGTCTCCGTCTTCCTGTTCGGCTTCCTCATTCTGTGGCTGCTTCCGATCGTCATCGGCACGTTCCTGCGAGGCCCCAACTGGAGTTTTTTCGGCCCGTTTGAACCGTGGGACCCTCAGCAAACCGCCGTTGCGACCTGCGTCAACTTCTCGGATCTGTTCTGGACGCATGCTCTGGGACGATCGCTGCCTTCGCCGGAGTCGACGGGAACCGCCGCGTCGCTCCTCCGGGAACTGCCGGGGCTGATCGCCCTGGCCGCGTACTTCCTCGGTGTTCCGCTCATCCTCAAGCGAACGTGGATGAGAAAGCTGGCCCTACAGATGGGCAAGCCTCGGTTCCTTGCCCTGATGCTTCTTCTGACCACCATGGGTTTGCTGCCGATCAAAATGCTTCTTCGCTGGATGTTCCACATCAAGTACATCGTTTCATTTCCGGCCTCGGCGTTCAATATCTGAACAGAATCACATGGAGAGGAGGCCCAACGGCCCTTTTCGGCGGCTTCGAGGGGCGCCGGCACACAACCCGCCGGTAACATCCGCCAGGCCCCCCTCGGCTTGCGTGCCGACAGTTCGCCTCATTACCGGTGCGCATGAGCCGAAAGCAATCGGTAAACGACTGACAATCAAGCCCCAGACCGACCGGCGGTTCCGCAATGATCAGGAGTACACGTATAATCCTTCATCGGTTGACAGGCGGCCGGTTTTCGGGGACAAGTAACAAATGAGCCGGCGACGTGCCTCCGAGCAAGGCCAGGAACGGCACGGATCGCGGTCAACGCAATCGGACATGTGGCGGCAGGACCGCCCAACGAAAGGAGAACCTACGATTATGGCGGAAGTCAATAAGGTTTCGATTGACGCGAGCGAATGCATCTCGTGCGAGGCGTGCGTTGACGCCTGTCCGGACGTGTTTGAGATGGGCAAGGATGCGGCCGTCGTGAAGGCCGGGGCAGACATCCAGGCGAACAGCGATGGCATCGTCTCGGCCGCTGAAGCTTGCCCAACCAGCGCAATCAAGTACGAGTGATGCCTGCGTCCGTCCGGTTCGCGGGCGGTTTAGCAGGAGCGTTCTCGGAATAACGACCGGAAGCAGCAAAAACACGCTGCTGCTTCCGGTTCTCATTGCGCTCGATGGTCTCACCGCCCATTGCACCCACCTCCGGCGATTTCACCGCGAAAACCCGATGTGCCCAATGGTACGCTGGTCGGGAAGGGGCAGAGCCTTGAACGGCAAGCTCCACATGTGACTCACGGCCCCTGCCGGTCGGCCGCTGCCGCACTCGGATACTTCGGCACCGTCTCGGTATTCCTGATCGGAGTACCTTGAACTCAGACAAGAGCGGGGCCCGGACAGCGTTCCTGATCACGTCGGCGGTGGAGCCGTGTCTCTGCTGCGGTGGTGCAAGATGAAATAGGTGACTTCCACTCCACCAAGCATCACCCAGATCACTGCGGCCCAGAGCAAACCGGCCATGAAACCGCTGCGAGCGCCGATAACGATCCAGGCGGCAGCCATGACGATGATGATAACCGCCATCCAGATCGCAAGAACGATCTTCGGAGGACGCTCCTGGCAAATCATGGCCACCCCCGTATGTCAGAGTGCGGCCGCAACGGGTCTTTCACCGACCTCCCGTCGCAGCCTCATCTGTGCTCGGCATAGCATCGCGCCCCGCAGCCCGGACGGGACAATGCTTCCCCAGATAATAAGACACACGAGGCACCGTTTTGTTCCGAAGAAAACATCGCCGGGACATGTATCCAGATCCGCCATGCCGGTAAACGGTTCACCGGCACAAAACGCGTGCCTGCCTGTGACGGCGAATCGTCATTTCGGGCGCCTGGTGTTATTGCAAGCCTCAATCGGTCGATAACCGGTGTAATGTCCACTCTTGGCACTGCGGCGGGTGATCTGCGCGCGAATTTCTTGGCGATGGCCCAGGAGGCCGACCTCTATCCGTTCATCTCGACGGTGGAGATGTACCTCGCACAGGTGCCCGATGATTGGCCGATGCGCGGGCTGGCCATGAAGGCCCTGGCGGGCAAGGGGCTCTTAAGCATCGCGGTGGAGATCGGCCGCGCTTGCCCACGATCGGGCCCCGAGGCCGGCCAACTGCTCGACGCCGCCGAACAACTAGCCAAGGTGCCTAACGAGATCGTCCCATGGGCCAAGACGCACAATCGCTTTGCCGCAAACCTGGCCGCACTTCGATCCAGGGGGCAGAACCAAGCCATGCTCGCCGACGCCCTTGCGAACGTGTGGCCTGCGATGGAGAAGGATCTGACGCTGCACCAGGCCAACGACGGCAATCTGCTGGTCCGTGGATCGCGCTCGGACGGCACGAGGATGTGGATTCCGGCAGCCCTGGACTTCCGCAATGCCGTGGAACACATCGCCAAGACCGATGCTTTCAAGGGTAAATGCGGACCGCCCCTGCTGATCGACGGAGTCGGCATGGGTTGGTGGCTGTCCGGGCTCTATGCCATGACGGCCAGAACCTTCCTGGACTACAGCAGCACCCTCTACATCGTCGAAACCAACCTGAAAGCCTTGGCTTTGGTGCTGCGACTACACGACTGGTCGGCGGAACTCGCCGATCCGCGGGTGTATATTCTGGGCGGACCGGACGCATGGGAAACCTGGCGGAACATGATGATCGCCGACACGACTCTACCACTTCCGTCAACCTGCCAGGCGACGGTCCGGTGGCCCGGACAAAAACCCACGCCGGGACAAGAACGGCTGGCCGAGGTCAACCGGCATCGCATCGACCACCTGATCGAATTGCGCCGGCGTGCCGAAGAGATTTACGCCGACCGCGACGCCGCCTGGTGGGCCCGACGATACGCTGCCGCCGGGCCACAAGACCCGCTCCGCGTTCTGTGCGTCACGTCACGGTTTACAACATTCTTGAAGTATTCGATGCGCGATACGGTCAGCGCGCTCGAGGGGGCGGGCATCCGGACGCGACTGCTGATCGAAGCTCAGGACCATCTCATACTCGGTCCGCACGCGTACATGGAGACGTTCATCGAGTTTCAGCCCGACCTGGTGCTGATGATCGATCATCATCGCCACGAGCAGCCGAACGCCTTCATCAACAACGTGCCGTTCGCCTGTTGGATTCAGGATCCACTGCCCAATTTGATGTGCCGCCGCGCCGGCGAGGCGCTCGGTCCGCTCGACTTCACCTTTGGCTATTACCGCAACCGCTGCACCAGGGAATTCGGGTACCCGGCCGATCGATTCTTCACCGCTCCCATTCCCGTGGCGGATGCGATGTTCAGCGAGGAACCGGTTAGCGATGAGGAGGCGAAGCGACTGGCCTGCGACGTGATGTACGTGGGGCACCTTAACCAGACGATCGAAGCGTTGCGAACGCACTGGCGGGCCGAGCAGCCCCGCGAGCTGCATCCGATCCTGGACGACATAGATGCGTTCGTCGACCGCGTCCTGGAACGGGGCGAACACTTGAGGGAACACTACTCGAACACCGATCCTACGGAGCTTGTTCGACGGTTGGCCGGCGATCGCGGGAAGCACCTCCGGCCGGAGGATGCCGAGCGGCTTTTCACCTTCTACGCGAACCGCACGTTCGACATCGGTTTTCGCGTCCGGACGCTGCAGTGGGTCGCGCGATGGGCACGGGACACCGGCCGGGTGTTCAGGTTGTATGGTAACGGCTGGCAGCACGTCCGCGAGCTCGCGCCTTTTGCCGTTGGGCCCATCGAGCACGGCGAACCGCTTCGCAGGGCCTACCGCTGTGCGACCTTTGCCATTCAGACCATGCCGGCAGGCTTCCGACATCAGCGATCGCTGGAGGCCATCGCCGGCGGCTGCCTTGTGCTCACCCGTTACATCGCAACCGACTTCGGCGGCCTTGATCTGGAGGAAGCCCGGCGGCGGCGAAAGGCAGGCGAGCCCCTGCCCGCAACAGCCGCCAGTTTCCCCCGACTCGATATGGTTACGTTCCGCGACCCTCAGGAAATGGCTTCGGTGGCCCAGGAACTCCTGGACAAGCCCGATCTGCGCCGCGAACTCCTGGCGGAGTTCCGGGAGCGCGTGCTGCAGGAGTTCAGCTACGGTCGCGTCATACGCACAGTGATCGAATACATTCGAGACGCCTTGCAGCAGCAGGCTTCAGTTCGACAAGGGAGTACCTGAACAAGACCCGTCGGTGCTGCTTGATGAGCAAACCCGCTTCGCGAATCGGGTTGCCTGACAAACCCGATGAACGACCGACTGCCAGTCAATGACGAAAACCATATGTCGAAGACTTGCCGTGGCAGCATGAATGACCTTCGAGTGTCCGGTTATGCCATCCGCGGCCTTCCTTAGCGGCTGAGCGGTCTCAGACTTTTCGCTCCTGCCTGGAAATCGCTGGAACGTCGGGCTTGACCAGGGGGGCATAGTCGGGAGACGCTGCCGAGCCGCCCCCGCGGGCCACCTGCGTGTTCGGGAGAGAAAACTTGACCGGGACGGCCGCCAGGTCTTCAGGCAATTCAGATTCGATCTTGCCGAGGCGGTGCCCGAACCACGTCGTCAGGGGCACGTAAAAATAGCCCACCATGAAAAGGCAGAGGAAGGGCACGCCGATGGTCAGACGCTGCTGCTTTGGATCGGCGGGATTCAGAGGAGCGGAAAAACACATGATTACGCAGCCCAACAGGTAAATCGCAATAGCGAACTCCACGAAGGGCTGAAGCTTAACCCGCTTGAGGGATTTGCGGGCGTTCTCAACCTGCCGTTTCCAGCGGTGGTCACGGGCCACAACCCCGAACTTCGGCGTCCGAACGAACTCGCCGGGTTTGCCGAAGAAACCCGCGAACACGGCCCGCGCGTTGTTCAGCGCGATACCGATCCCCAGGGCCATCAGGAACGGAATGTACTTCAGGCTGTCGGCCCACGTACGAAAGAGAACCCGCTGACTGCAGACGTAGAACGTCCCGGCCGAACAGGTCGCCAGAATGAGAATCGAGAAATCGAAGAGGTATTTCCAGAACCCTTCCTGAAACATGCTCACCTTGAGGTACACGATGGGGTACATCATCAAAGTGAGCAGCACGATGCACGGATAGACGATGCAGCTCGTGAGATGGAAGAAGGCTTCCATCTTGATTCGCCTGGGCAACCGCGAGCGCAGAACCGTCGGCAACAGCTTGCGGGCCGTCTGGGCTCCGCCCTTGGCCCACCGGTACTGCTGCTGCTTGAAGGCTTCCATGTCCGGCGGCAACTCGGCCGGAGAGGCCAACTCAGAGAGAAACAGGAACTTCCAGCCCTTCATTTGCGCGCGATAGGAGAGATCCAGGTCTTCGGTCAGGGTGTCATGCTGCCAGCCCCCCGCGTCTTCAATACACGTCTTTCGCCAAAGCCCGGCGGTCCCGTTGAAACTCATGAACCGCCCCGAGCGGTTACGGGCCGCGTGCTCGATGACGAAATGTCCGTCCAGCAGAATCGCCTGCGTCTTGGTCAGGAGCGACTGATCGCGGTTAAGATGCTCCCATCGGGCCTGCACCATGCCGACCCGCGGGTCGCAGAAATAATGAATGGTCTCACGGAGAATCTCCCGAGGCGCGAGAAAATCCGCATCAAAAATCAGGATGAACTCGCCGGTTGCAGTTTTCATGCCCTCGGAGAGCGCGCCTGCCTTGTAGCCGGTTCTCTGGGTGCGATGAAGGTGGCAAATGTTGAAGCCCTGCGAACGCCAGTACTTCACCGCCTCGCCGACGATCTGGACGGTCTCGTCGGTCGAATCGTCCAACACCTGGATTTCAAGGCGGTCGCGCGGGTAGTCGATTCGGCAGGTCGCGTCAATCACCCGCCGGGCCACGGCCTGCTCGTTGTACATCGGCAGTTGGATCGTGACGCGCGGCAACTCTCTGAAACAGGCGGTCAGCTTGGGCTTGTTCGAGCGATACTTATAGAACAGATGGACGAGCTGGTACCGATGCAACCCATAAACGCTGACGATCAGCAGGATGATGACATAGGTCGCCAGAAAGACTGCGCGAAAACCTTCGTTGCTGAACAGCCATTCCATGAAACCAGGACACCTCGGTTGAGTGGTCGCATCCTTCAGAACGAGCGCCATCCCAAACGCGCCGCCTCGTTCCACCCCAAATTGATCATGACGATTAGGAATAAGAATGTCAACGGCTTACGGTTTGAGGGCGGCAATCAGCAAGTCGCGGATCTCTTCGGCCCTTCCTGGGGCGTATTTTGAGGCGTTCCAGCGATACCCCAGACCGTCGCCTGCTTTGCGCGGGATAACGTGAAAATGAACATGGGGAACCTCCTGACCGGATTCGCGACCGTTGTTCTGGAGAATGTTATAGGCAGCCGCCCCCACGGCCTTCATCAGCGATCGGCCAAGCATGGGCAGATGGCGGGTAATCGCCATGACGTGCTCCGGGGACATCTGGTCCAGCCGCTCGACGTGCTGCTTGGGGACCATCAGAAGGTGCCCTTCCGACAGCGGACCGATATCAAGGAACACCAACGCAGCGTCGTCTTCAAACACACGCATGCACGGGATCTGACCGGCAATGATTCTGCAGAATACGCAGGAAGCATCGATCATCGCACTCCTCCGTGCCGCGGTACCGCGGTTCGGCATGACCTCGAGTTGCCTGCCGCATTCCGGATCAGCAAGTCTACGGTCCGCCTCACTCGCCCTGAGCTTCCGCCGTCGGCTGCGACTGAGTTGAGCGGCTCTTCTTGGCAGCCTTCGCGGCGGCCGCGTAGCGCCGTTCGGTCCGGCGCTGCCGGGCGGTCTTCTCAGGCCGCGTCACCGTGCCGGGGGATTCTTCCTCTCCCAGCAGTTGGAGAACAGCCATCTGCGCATTGTCGTTACGGCCGCTGGGACCAAGCTTGATGACCCGCGTGTACCCGCCGGGACGCCCTTCGAACCGAGGAACTACCTCGTTGATCAGATGATGAACGATGGAAACCGCCGTGAACTTCTGACCACCGCGGGCCTGACCCAACCGATACCGCCGCCCACTGCGCATCCGCAGGACCTTGGCGCGGGCGGCATACGTCATATCCTCATACTGCTCCTGGTAGCCCGAGGGAATCATCGATCGGTCACCCAGCAGCGCGGCCAGACGTTGCCGGGCAGCGAGATTCCCAGACCTGGCCTTTCGCCCCAGAGTGATCAGCCGCTCAACAAAAGGACGCAGATCCTTCGCTTTGGGAAGGGTCGTCGTGATCTGCCCATGCTCAAAGAGGCTCTGGGCCATATTGCGCCGAAGGGCCTCTCGGTGCTCACTCGTTCGATTCAGTTTCCGCCGTGCAACAAGGTGTCTCATTCCAAACGCTCCCAACTCACCTGCCGGACTCACCCGCGCCGGGACCCAAGCTCACAAAAGTCTCCCGTAGCCGTCCTCCGATCCCGGTCGTTCGAACCTGCTCGCCTCATTGACCCATCTGGGCCGTGCTGCCCACCGTGCCGGCGTCGACTGCCGGCGCCGCCGGTGCGTCGGTCGCCATCGTTGTCGGAGCGGCCTCGCCGGTGTCCGAACCACCCGCCGGAGTCTGCTGAGCAGGCGCGTCGCCAAAGACCATCCCAAGGCTCAGGCCCAGGTCGGCCAGCTTGCGCTTCACTTCACGTAACGAGGTCCGGCCAAAACTCCGCACCTTCAGCAGATCGGTCTCGGTCATCCTGGCCAGTTCGCCCACGGTGGTCACCTTCGCCGACTCCAGACAATTGCTTGCCCGGACCGAAAGGTCCAACTGGGAGATCGGCATAGATAGACGATCCTGCAACGCCTTGTCCATCATTCCGCCGGTCGCCTCGGCCTCAGACGGGGCGGCCACCTGCTCCCGACCCAACTCGTGATACTGGACGAAGGGGTTGAGGTGCTTGCGAAGAATCCTGGCCGCCTCGACCAACGCATCTTCCGGCCGGATCGTGCCCTTGGTCCAGATTTCCATAATCAGCTTGTCGTAGTTGGTCCTCTGTCCGACGCGCGTCTCCTCGGTCTTATAGCGGACCCTGGTGACCGGCGAGAACACCGAATCGACCGCGATCACCCCGAGCTCGTCCGCCGGGTTGCGGTTTTCGTCCGCCGTTCGGTAGCCTCGACCTGAGCTGACCCAGAAGTCGATGTTCAGTTCGACGTCGGCGGTCAACGTCGCGATGAGCTGGCCGGTGTTGATAATCGTAAGAGACGGATCGGCCTCGATGTCTCGAGCGTAAACCTCCCCCGGCCCGCGCCGGGACAGGTGCATCGTCTTCTCGCCCTCGCCCTCGCCCTCCATGCGAATGACCAGGCTCTTGATATTCAGGATAATGTCGGTCACGTCTTCCATCACGCCGGGCAGGCTCATGAACTCATGGCTGGCCCCGGCGATCCGCACCTTGGTAACGGCAGCGCCTTCGAGGCTCGATAACAGGATTCGACGAAGGCTGTTCCCGACCGTCGTACCGAACCCCCGCTCAAACGGCTCGACCACGAGCCGGGCATAGGTGTCCGTACTGATCGTGTCATCCCGAACAACCTGAGTAGGCAACTCAAGCCCACGCCATCTGATTCGCATTGGGATTCCTCCACAATTGCCTGCAAGCTCGATGCAAACGGCGCTCGATTCGAGGATCACCGGGCTTTCATCTGCGGCCGGACGAACCGGCCTCTGATGAACGACGTCGGGTACCCCTTTCGACTCGGCCCGCACCCACGAAAAGCCGTTACCGGCTGCACATTTCCACGATCAGTTGTTCCTCAACCGGAATCTGGACGTCGTCCCGTGACGGCAGGGCCACCACGGTTGCCTCCATTTTGTCGGCGTCGACCTGCAACCAGGACTGCGGTTGCAGCGAGCCGGCCAGTTCCAAGTGGCTCTTGGCGAGCTTGCGGCTCTTGTCCGAGTTCTTCACGGTGATGCGGTCGCCCTGGCTGACGCTGAAGCCGGGCCGATCAACCTTCCGCCCGTTGACGTAGATGTGCCCGTGGCTGATCATCGCCCGGGCCGCCTTGCGCGAGGGAGCCAGACCCGCCTTGCGGACCACATTGTCCAGGCGGCACTCCAGAAGCCGGAGCAGGGCCGTCCCGGTGTTCTCCTTGGATCGTTCCGCCCGACGGAAATACAGCCGGAAACCGCGCTCCAGAATGCCATAGTATCTCTTCACCTTCTGCTTCTCACGAAGCCGCACGCTGTAGCCGCTGGACTTCCCGCGCCGCCACGCGTGCATGCCCGGCGGATTCGATCGCCACTGCTTCTCCATCGGGCACTTCGCGGTTTCGCAACGCGGCCCCTTCAGCATCAGTTTGATGCCTTCTCGCCGGCAAAGCCGACAGACTGGACCGATGTATCGCGACATCTATTCTGTTTCCCTTGTGCTGCGTCCGTTAACCGGATCAACCTGCCTTGAACGGGTCATCCACCACGGCGTCCGTTCTTGTTCAACCCTGCCTGCCGTCTCAAGTCCCCGCTCGTTCAGCCGAACTCCCGTGTCCGGCAGCTCCCAAACCGCCCGAATCACACCCGGCGCCGCTTTCTCGGACGGCAACCATTATGCGGCAACGGCGTCACGTCCTCGATGCTCAGCACCCGAAGCCCCGCCGCCTGCAACGAGGTGATCGCCGACTCCCGTCCCGGGCCGGGACCTTTGACGCGAATCTCGACCTCCATCACGCCGAACTTGCGGGCCGCGTGCGCCACCTTCTCGGCGGCTCGCTGCGCGGCAAACGGAGTGCTCTTCCGCGTGCCTTTGAAGCCCACGGTCCCCGCCGACGCCCATGTCAGCACCTCACCGTTGGTGTCAGTGATGGTAATCTGCGTATTGTTGAAGGTCGCCTTGATATGGGCGATCGCGCGGGCCACGCTGCGCCGCGCCTTTCTCCTGACGACCGTTCCCGCTGCTGCCTTACCCACGATGCATCTCCTTCACGCCCTTCTTCCCGGCCACGGTCTTCTTCGGACCCTTGCGGGTCCGGGCATTGCTGCGCGTCCTCTGGCCGCGGACCGGCAGGCCGCGACGGTGACGCAAACCCCGGTAGCAACCGATGTCACGGAGACGGGCGATGTTCTGCTGCACCTGCCTGCGAAGCTGACCTTCCACCAGATAGTTCCGGTCGATCACGCCGGCGATTCGGCTGACCTCGTCTTCCGTCAGATTCTTCGCCCGCGTGTTCGGATCTACTCCCGCCTCTTTCAGCACCACCCGCGCCAGATGCGGTCCAATGCCGTAGATATACCGCAGCGCGATCTCGACTCGCTTTTCATTCGGCACATCAACGCCTGCAATACGCGGCACGTTGCCACTCCTTCCTGCAACAGGCTCCTACCGTCAGCCTTGACGCTGCTTATGACGCGGATTCGAGCACACCACCCGGATCACGCCCCGGCGACGGATAATCTTGCAATTCTCGCAAATGCGACGAACACTGCTCCGCACTTTCATATTTCGGTCCTCCGCCGCGCTTGCACGCCTACCGCCCGTCCGTCAACACGTCCGCCCCGTGACCGGTGACCGCGATGGTGTGCTCAAAATGGGCCGCATACTGCCGGTCCTTGGTCACCACCGGCCACCCCGTAGAGTCCTCATAAACCACCTGCGGCGATCCCATGTTCACCATGGGCTCGATCGCCAGCGTCATTCCTTCCGTGAGCAGGAAATCCAGTCGCCGCTCCCTCGGATCGACATAGTTGGGTATTTTCGGCTCCTCGTGCATGCTGCTGCCGATTCCGTGGCCGACAAAATCACGTACCACCGAAAAACCCGCCGCTTCCACATGGGCCTGCATCTCGGCGGCGATCTCGCTCCACCACACCTTCGGGCGAATACGGGCCACCGCGATCCCCAACGCCTCCCGGGTCACCCTCAGCAACCGTTTCACCGGTTCGCTCACCGTGCCCACGGGAATCGTCGTGGCGGCGTCCCCGCAGTAGCCCTCCAGCCGAACGCCGCAGTCCACACTGACCACGTCGCCTTCCGCGAGCACCCGCTCACCCGGTATCCCGTGTACCACCTGCTCGTTCACGCTGGTGCACAGGGCCGCGGGAAACGGGAATCTCGCTCGGTCGTTACGCTGCCCTCGAAAGAGGGCCTCAGCCCCCGCCTGCCGGATCATGTCCTCGGCGACCGCGTTCAGTTCGGCCGTCGTCACGCCCGGCCGCACGTATTGCTCGATCCGGCGAAGCACCTGATGGACGAGCCGCCCGGCCCGTCGCATCCGCTCGATTTCCTCCGGTGTCTTCAACCCTGCGGTTCGGGATCGTCGCTTGATCGTTCTCAACGGCTCATTCCATTCCCAACCGTCGGCGAACCGCTTTCGACAGCGCCCGGAATACTGCGTCCATCTCTAGGCTGCCGTCCACCTCCACAAGAAGCCCCTTCTTCCGATAGTAAGCTTCCAAAGGAGCAGTCTGTCGGTGATAGGCATCCAACCGTTGTCTCACAACCTCAGCCGTGTCGTCCGGACGCTGAACCAGTGCGGTGCCATCGGCGTCACAAATGCCCTCCTGTGCCGGCGGCAGGGTTTTTACATGATAAACCGCGTTACACCGGGGACAAGTACGCCGCCCGGTGATCCGGTCAAGGATCATCTCATCAGGCACCGCCAGCGCGGGAACCGCATCCACCCGCTTGCCGGCTTCGGCCAAGGCCTTATCCAGGCTCTCGGCCTGCGCCACCGTTCGGGGGAACCCGTCCAGGAGCAAACCCGCCTTGTCACCCAGGCTGCTCAACTGGGCCAGAACCGCCCCGATGATGATTTCATCCGGAACCAGCTTGCCCGCGTCCATATACTCTGCGGCCTTCTTGCCCAACTCGGACCCTCTGGCCCGCTCGGCCCGCAGCAAGTCGCCGCTCGACAGGTGCCGCAGCGAAAAGGCCTGGGCCAGTCGCACGGCCTGCGTGCCCTTACCGGCTCCAGGAGGACCAAGAATGACCAGATTCATACCCATCGCATGCCCTTCGGGAACCTCCCACTAATCCGAGGCGCCCAGGAACCCCTTGTAGTTGCGCATCACCAGATTGGCCTCGATCCGCTGGACCACGTCCAGGGCCACGCTTACCACGATCAGCAAACCCGTGCCCCCCAGGAAGGCCGAGATCTGATAGGGAACGTCCAACGACACGAACACCACGGTCGGAATCACCGCAATGATCGCCAGGAAGGTCGCACCCACGTAGGTGATACGCGTCATCACCCGTTCAAGGTAGTCCGCCGTCCGCTTGCCGGGCCGCAGGCCGGGAATGAAGCTCCCGTAATCCCGCAGGTTGTTGGCCATCTCTTTGGGCTGGAACTGAACCGCGGTCCAGAAGTAGGCAAAGAAGTATATCATTCCGATGTAGCCCAGCTCGTGGAGATAGCTGCCCGTCCTCAATTGATCGGAGAGGATTCTCAGGATGTTGCTGCCGCCAAAAGCGCTCGCCAGGTAACTCATTAGAATGCCCGGAAAAATCATCAGAGAACTGGCGAAAATGATCGGCATCACGCCGCCGTGATTGACCCGCAAGGGCAGGTACTGTCGCTGGCCGCCAAGAACACGCCGGCCGCGGGTGTGCTTGGCTTGCTGGATCGGAATACGCCTCTGAGCCTGGGTGATCAGAATCGCGCCGGCCACCACGGCCACAAACGCTACCAGGATGAAGATGATCTTGAGCGGCGTCATCGCACCCTGCGGGGCCCCCGCGCCCACGCTGAAATCCGCCCGCTGATAGACCTCGATGACGGCATTGGGCATTCGGGCAATGATACCGGCCATGATGATCAGACTGATGCCGTTGCCGATACCGTATTCGTCGATCTGCTCGCCGAGCCACATCAGGAATATGGTCCCCGTCGTCAGAGCCATGACGGCCATCATCATGAAAAGAACTGAATCCTCAAAGTCCCTGTAGACGTAGCGCGAGTTGATCATGTAGTTGACCCAGAACACGCCCTGGATCAGACACAGTCCGACGGTGGCGTAACGAGTATACTCGTTGATCTTCTTGCGGCCCGATTCGCCCTCCTTCTGAAGCTTCTCGAGCCAGGGCACCACGGTCGCCAGGAGCTGGAAAATGATCGAGGCGGAAATATACGGCATGATCCCGAGCCCGAAAATGGTGCTCTGCTGAAGATCGCCGCCGGTAAACAGAGCGAAAACCGCGGCCATCTGCCCGAAGCCCGTGCCGCCCCCGGCCGCCTCGGCCGCCTTCGCCATCTCGTCCTGGTTGATACCGGGCAAAGGAATGTAAAACCCCAGGCGATAGATGATCAGCAGCCCGAGCGTGAACATCAACTTCTTGCGCAGCTCAGGGATCCTGAAAATGTTCGCCAATGTGCTGAACATGCCCGCATGCCTCCAGTCGTTCCGGCCGGCCTCAGCCGAGCGACTTGATCTGGCCCCCCGCTCGCGTGATCTTCATCGCGGCCGACGTACTGAAGCAGGTTGCCTCGACGTCAAACTTCTTCGACAGGTCACCGACGCCGAGGATCTTCACGGGATCGGCGGCACTTCGGATCAGACCGGCCTCCGCCAGAACCGAAGGGTTGATCTTGGCTCCGTCCTCGAACGTTTCCTGCAACGCTGCGATATTAACCACCTGGAACGTCCGCCGGAAACGGAAGTTCGAAAAGCCCCGCTTGGGAATCCTGCGAAAGAACAGCATCTGGCCGCCCTCGCGGAGCACATGCCCACGCGTCCCGGTCCGGGCCTTCTCGCCCTTGTGCCCGCGGGTACTGGTCTTGCCGTGACCCGAACCCGGACCGCGACCGACCCGCTTGCGACGTCGGTTGCGCTTGGCCTTCGAGGTAATCTCAGCAATCATCATGGCCTGTCACTCCCGCCCGGCGGCCCTATCTGACCGCAACCTCCCGAAGCTTTTGGACGTCTTCCTTGGTCCGCAGGGCCGCAAGCCCCTCGAACGCCGCCTTGACCAGGTTCTTCGGACTGGTCGAACCGTAGACCTTGGTCAACACGTCCTTAACACCCGCCAGTTCCATCACCGCCCGCACGCTGGCTCCCGCGATAACGCCGGTTCCTTCGCCGGCGGGGATCATTTTCACCCTGCTGGCTCGATATTTTGAAAAAACCATGTGAGGAATCGTCGACCCGTCCAGATTCACGCTGATCATGTTTCGCCGGGCGGCCTTGGCACCCTTCTCCACGGCATTGGGAACCTCATTCGCTTTTCCATAGCCGATACCCACTCGACCGTTGCGGTCGCCGACAACCACCAGGGCCCCAAAGCTGAATCGCCGACCGCCCTTCACCACGGTGGCACACCGATAAATCTTGACCACGACCTCGTCGAGCCCGTCGGCAGGTCCGGTTCGTTCGGGACGACCGGGACCACGGCCCCGTTCGCCTCGCTCGTCTCGCTCCCGACGTTCGCCCTCGGGGGCAAACGAGCCGCCTTCGGGAGGTTCCGGGGCCCGGCCGGCCAGCCGTGACGCTGCCGAATGGGTTACCTGCTCGCCGGAAACCTCGCCCTGAGTCTCATTCGTCTGGTTATCTGCCATCAGCGCCTCGATCACAACCGGCTCGCCGCCCTCTCGCCGAAAAACCGGTTCATCCTAACACCTCAGATCTTGATACCCGCCTTGCGAACCGCCTCGGCCACCGCTTTGACACGCCCGTGGAACCTGTAACCGTTGCGGTCCATGGTCACCTGCTTCACACCCTTGGCCAGGGCCCGCTGTGCCAGCAGGTCGCCAACCTGTGCGGCGGCGGCGACGTTCCCGCCGTATTTCACCACGCCCGCCAGTTCCTTGCTGACGCTGCTGGCCTCGACCAGCGTGCGTCCGGTCTCGTCGTCGATCATTTGCGCGTAGATATTCTTTAGGCTCCGGAAGATCGTCAGCCTCGGCCGCTCCGCGGTACCGAAAACGCGCCGCCGCACCCGCATTTTGCGGCGCTGACGACGCTGCTGCTTGACCTTGATCATGCTCATGCTGCCACCCGATACTCTCCGTCTGCGGGTCAACTCGCCCCGCCGGCAAAAGCCTTGCCCTGTTTCCTCCGCACGTGCTCGCCCACAAATCGAAGCCCCTTGCCTTTGTAAGGTTCGGGAGGCCGAATCAACCGCAGCTCCGACGTGAACTGCCCGATCAACTGCTTGTCCGCGCCGGTTACGGTGAACCGCGCCGGCTCGCTTTCACCGCGCGCCGTGGGCACTTCCACCGTGACCGTCAACCCCTTGGGAATGTCAATGACATACTGCGCCTCTTTCGGCTTGCCCTCCGCATCGACGCCCCGACCCATGTATCCGCAGTTGAGCAGAAACTTGCCTCCCTTCACCTGGCAGCCGTAGCCGGTCCCATAAATCTCCAGCCTCTTCTCATAGCCCTTGGACACGCCGGCAACCATGTTGGCAATCAGCGCCCGCGTTAGCCCGTGAAGCGCCTTGACCCGGCTGGAATCGTCCGTGCGCCCCACAACGATGAGGCCGGCTCCCGAGTCGGCCTGAACCGTGATCTCGTCAGGGAACCGCCACGACAGCTCCCCCTTGGGCCCTTTGGCCGTCACGGTGTGGTCTTTCACGATGACCTGCACACCGGAGGGCACCGGAATGGGTTTCTTGCCGATACGAGACATCGTCTTTAGTCCTTCCAAACCGTCCGGCTTCCGCCGGATACATTCCTCGCCCCGTCAGCACACCGTACAGAGTACCTCACCGCCGATGTGCCGTTCCCGGCACTGTCGATCGCTCAGAACACCTTGGCTGGTCGAGACGATCGCGATGCCCAGACCGTTGAGCACCTCCGGCAGGTCCTCAACCGCCCGATAGTCGCGCCGACCAGGCTTGGAAATCCGCTTGATCTCCGTCAGCACGGGCTCGCCGCGGCGACCGTACTTGAGCTTGATCCGCAGGATCCCCTGACGCCCGTCGTCGATCCGGTCGTATTCCTGGATGTATCCTTCCTGCTTGAGTACCTCGGCAATGCCGGCCTTCACGCGCGACGCGGGAACCTTAACCTCGCGGCCGCGGGCCATGGCCACGTTGCGAATCCGCGTCAGCATGTCGGCGATCGGGTCACTCCACATCGTCTCAGTCCTCTTTCTTGCCGGCCGTCCTGCTAGTACCCCGGCAACCACCGGGGCCTCGCGACGCTCACCAACTCGCCTTCTTCACGCCCGGAATCAGGCCTTCGTTCGCGAACTTCCGGAAACAAACGCGGCACATCCTGAATTTCCGGTACACCGCGTGCTTGCGGCCGCAAATCTGGCACCGGCGCACGATCCGGCACTTGAACTTCGGAGGCCGCATTGCCTTGTGAACCCACGCTTTGGTTGCCATATCTGCCCGCCCAACTCTCGGCGCTTACTGCCGGCGCCGAATGATCATCTCACTTCTTGTCGTCCAAGGCCGGGTCGCTGCGGAAGGGCATGCCCAATAACCGTAGCAACTCGCGCGCTTCACGGTCGCCCTTGGCGGTGGTCGTGATGCACACGTTCATACCCTGCGCAAACTCTACCGCCGCCGGGTCAATCTCCGGAAAAACCGTCTGCTCGTTCAGCCCCAGGGAATAGTTCCCGCGCCCATCAAACCCTCGCGGGTTTAACCCGCGGAAATCACGGATACGCGGGATGGCGATGTGGATCAGACGGTCCAGAAATTCATACATCCGCGTCCCGCGAAGCGTCACCTTCAGCCCGATGGGCATGCCGCTGCGGAGCTTGAAGTTCGACACGCTCTTGCGGGCCTTGCAAACCATGGGCTTCTGCCCCGTGATGGTCGCCAGATCCTTTGCGGCCAGCTCGAGCAGCTTCTTGTCCTGAACCGCCTTGCCGACGCCCATGGACACCACAATCTTGTCCAAGCGCGCCACCGCCATGCGGTTATCGGTGCCCGCCCGTTCCAGAAGCCTGGGGAGCACCTCGTTCCGGTATTTATCCAACAAGCGAGCCATGCCTATTCATCCGCCTTTGCGCGGGTCAATTCGCTCAGTCGAGACCCGCGAACCGACACGCGATACTTGGCCTTTACTTTGCCCTCCGCGTCTCGCACCACCTCGAACCGGACACGTCCGCCGCGGCCGGCCTTCTCGTCGTAAGGCACCACGTTGGAAATATGGATCGGGGCCTCCTTCTGAAGCCGTCCACCCTGCGGATTGCGCCGGCTGGGCCGGACATGCCGGAAAACCGTGTTCACGCCCTGCACCAGCACCAGGCCCTTCTTCGGGAAAACCTTCAGCACCTTGCCGCGTTCGCCCACGTGGTCACCGGCAATCACCTCGACCAGATCGTCTTTCCTGATGTGGCAAGCCATTGTTCCGCTTCCGAATTCACTTGCGCCTTGCGCTCAAGCCGTTCAAACCACCTCATCCGCCAGCGAGATAATCTTCATGAACCCCTTCTCCCGAAGCTCGCGGGCCACCGCCCCGAAAATCCGCGTCCCTCGCGGCTCATTCCGATCGTCGATCAACACCACGGCGTTCCGATCAAAACGCACGTAACTGCCGTCCGGACGCCGGGTGGCATGCTTGGCCCGCACAACCACCGCCTTCACCACGCGCGCCTTGTGATTGCCCGGCTTCATGAAATCACTGTTGGCCAACGCCTTCTTCACCGTGCAGATGACAATGTCTCCCACCCCGGCCACTCGGCGTCTCGGCTTGCCGGCCCGCGCGGTACTGCCTCCGAGAACGCGAATGACCATCACCTGCTTGGCGCCGGTGTTGTCCGCCACATCCACCATGGTCTGTTGCTGAATCATCGCTCTATCTCGTCCATACCGAGCCGCCGGCGGCTTACGTCAGTCCCGGGGCGCCGACTCGATCACGCGAACCAGCCGCCACCGCTTGGTCCTGGAAAACGGCCGGCATTCCATCAGTTCCACGCGGTCACCCAACCTCGCCGTCGAGGCCGCATCGTGAGCCTTCACCGTCAGCGATCGATTCAGGAACTTGCCGTACTTCGGGTGCCGGGCCGTATAGTGCACTCTTACCGCGATCGTCTTGGGCGTCTTGTTCGCCGACGTCACCACACCGATCATGGTCTTGCGGGCCCGTCGCCCTTTGACCTGTGCCGTGTTCTCTGCCATCGCCTGCTACCTGATTCCTTTCGGCCTGCGTCCGGCCGTCCGACTCCCGCTTCCACGCGGGACGCTCCGACTACTTGTGCCTTGCCAGCGTCTCCAGGTGATACTGTTTCTGTTCGATGCCCGTTTCACCACGCTCGCGAAGCACGGTGTAAACCCGGGCGATGTCCCGCTTGGCCTTGGTCAACATCGAGGGATCCTGCAGATTCTCGGTCACCGCCTGGCTGCGAAGATCGAACAGATGCCGGCGAAGCCGGTCCATCTCGGCATGGAGCTCCTCGGTCTTCATGTCCCGGATTTCGGATACTTTCATACCTCAACTCCTCGTCGCCGCACGTCACACCGCATGCCGTCGAGCCACGAACCGGCAACGGAAGGGCATCTTATGGGCCACCCGGGCCAATGCCCGCCGGGCCGCGTCCTCGGTCACACCGCCCAGTTCAAACAGAATCGCACCCTCGCGCACGACGGCCACGTAGTATTCCGGCTCACCCTTGCCCTTGCCCATGCGGGTCTCCAACGGCTTGCCGGACACCGGCTTGTGCGGAAACACCCGAATGTACACCCTTCCCTGACGGTGCAGGAAATGGGTCGCACACATACGGCCCGCCTCGATCTGCCGAGCGGTCAGCCAGCCGGTCTCCAACGATTGCAGCCCGTATTCGCCGAAGGCCACCGTGTTACCGCGATGCGCAACACCTCGCACCCTCCCGCGCTGCGACTTGCGGTATTTCATTCGCTTCGGCATCAACGCCATGGCGATTGCTCTCCGTTCAATACTCCGGGCTGCCGGGCCGCCAAGCCCGCTGCCCCATCCAGCCCAACTACCTGCGGCCCCGCCGTCGATGCCGCGGCTTGGCTCCTTCCTCCGACTCGACCGACGCGGCCTCGTCGCCGAAATTACCCAGGTAGATCCACACCTTCACCCCGATCGCTCCCGTCTTGGTCTTGGCCACCGCGAAACCGTAGTCCACGTTCGCCTGAAGCGTCTGCAGCGGGATCGATCCCATCTTCTGCGTCTCGGTGCGGGCCAGTTCGGCGCCACCCAGTCGGCCGGAACACATGATCCGAACACCCTTGGCCCCCGCCGCCATCGTGGCATCGCACCGCATCTTCATAACCCGTCGGAAACTGCTCCGCTTCTTGAGCTGCTCAGCCACCGCCGCAGCTACGAGCTGGGCATCCAGATCCGGGTTCTTGATCTCAACCACATTCAGGTTGACCTTCCGGTCAATCAGGTCCTCCAGCTCCTCCCGAAGCTTGTCCACCTCCGCACCCTTCGGTCCGATGACCAGACCGGGGCGAGCAGTGTGCAGCACCACCCGAACTTCGTTGCGGGTCCGCTCGATCTCCACCTTGGATACCGCGGCGTACGGCGGCCGCTCGTTCAACCGGTCATCAATGTACTTGCGGATCCGACAGTCCTCGATGAGGAACTCGCCATAGGCCGCCTTCGGGGCGTACCACCGGCTCTTCCAATCCAGCGTGATACCGGTTCGGAACCCGATTGGGTTGGTTTTCTGTCCCACACTCAGCTCCCGGCTCTCGGCCTCTCGGAACGGGTCCGCCTGTGAACCCGCGACCAAAGGCTTCTGCTCACCGCTCCTCAACCACAACAATAATGTGACTCGTCTTCTTCAGTATTTGATGCGCCCGGCCACGATCCTTCGGCCGCCACCGGCGAAAGTACGGGCCCGGGTCGATCCGGGCCTCGGCCACGAACAGCCGCCGAACGTCGGCCTCCTGCTCATTGGCATTGGCAATCGCGGACTTCAGCACGTTTGCAATCAACCCGCTGGCCCGCTTCGGCGTGAAGCGAAGGATATCCTGCGCGGTGTTGATCTTCTGACCGCGGATCAGGTCCGCCACCAATCTGGCCTTGCGCGGACTGACGCGGGCATAGCGATGCACTGCCCGATATTGCCTTTCTTTCACTGTTCCGTGTGCCACGATCGTCTACCTCTGTGGAACCTGCGGGCACCGGCCTGACCGCCGACGGCCCCTTCCACCTTACTTGCCGCCTGACGAAGCCTTCGCGGGCCCGCCTGCCGGAACTGCGGCCGGCCCGGCTCCCGCCGCCCTCGCCTTGCCTCCATGACCTCGGAAGTTCCGGGTGGGACTGAATTCGCCCAGCTTGTGCCCGACCATCTCCTCGGTCACGAACAACTTGTGAAATACCTTGCCGTTATGAATCTCGAAGTTGACACCCACAAACTCTGGAACGATCGTGCATCGCCGGGACCACGTGCGAATCGGGGCATGGCTGCCCGTCTCCTTCGCGCGCAGAACCTTGCGAAACAGCTTCTCGTCAACAAACGGCCCTTTTTTCAGACTCCGCGTCATCTTCGGTTCGCTCCCGATCCTGAGCTCCGACGTCTACTTGCTCCGGATCACCTGCCGTCCATACCGCACGCTTCGCCGGCGGCGCAGGATTCGCTTGTTCGAGTTCTTCCTCGGCGAGCGCGTCTTGCCACCCTTGGCGAGCTTACCCCAAGGGCTGCACGGATGGCGTCCTCCGCCGCTTCGGCCCTCCCCGCCGCCCAGCGGGTGAGCGATCGGATTCATCGAGGTGCCGCGGTTGTGCGGCCGGCGGCCCATGTGCCGCTTACGCCCCGCCTTGCCAATTTGGATGTTCTGGTGGTCGGCGTTGCCCAACTGGCCGATCGTCGCCCGACATTCCACCCGAACCTGACGCATCTCGCCCGACGGCAAGAGCAGCGTCGCCCAATCACCCTCGCGGGCCACCAACCGAGCACTCGACCCCGCCGATCGCACCAACTTGCCGCCTTGGCCCGGCATCATCTCGATGTTGTGCACGTCCATGCCCACCGGAATCCGCTTCAGCGGCATACAGTTGCCCGGCTTCGGCTCCACCTGCTCGCCGCTTTCCACCCAATCTCCGGCTTTCAGACCGGCCGGGGCTAGGATGTAACTTCTCGTCTTGTCAGGGTATTCGATGAGGGCGATATGGCAGGAACGGTTGGGGTCGTACTCGATGGCTTGGACGACGGCTCGGCCGGAATCGTTGCGGCGCTTGAAGTCAATCAGTCGGTACATGCGCTTGTGACCGCCGCCGCGCCACCAGGAGGTTATCTTGCCGTGGTGATTCCGACCTCCGGTCTTCTTCTTCGGCTCCAGCAGACACTTCGTGGGCCGGCGGCGCTTGTCGGTCAGTTCACTGAAATCACTGACCGACCCGGCCCGGCGACCCGGTGACGTCGGATTGTATTGCTTAATGCCCATGGCCCGCTCGAATTCCCTCTGTTCTCTGCTCTAGCCCGACTCCGCCGTCAGAACAGGTCAATGTGATAGTCCGGGTGCAACACGACGACCGCCTTCTTCCAGCCGCGGGTTGTCCCGATCGTCAGCCGGTACCGCCGACGCTTGCCGCTGCGGTTCGATGTCCGGACCGACATCACCCTCACGTTGTAAATCTTCTCGATCGCCTGCCGTATCTGAGCCTTGTTGGCCTTCGGATGGACCTCGAAGGTGTAGGCTCCGCCCCGTGCCGGCCGCGTTCGGGTCCGCTCATGCGATACCTGGCTCTGGTGCGTCCCTTTCTCCGTCACCAGCGGCCGAATGATCGTATGGTAGATGTCCATCGCTCAGTATCCTTTACTCCAGGGCTGCCCCCGTACCCGGTCAAACTTGGCTCCGAGACGCCGGTGCGAAAGTCGCCGGATCAGCCAGCACGGCATCCAGCGCCGCCTTCGACAAGAGAACCTTCCGACGGCGCAGAATCTCATACGCGTTGAGATCCCCTACTTGTCGAATCTCCGTCTTGGGGATGTTGCGCCCGGACTTGTATACCGTCACATTAGGCTGATCGATCGCCAGCACGCAACCCTGATCCGCCCCAACGGCCTTGAACAACGCGTAGAGTTCCTTCGTCTTGGGCTTGTCCATCGTCAGGGGGTCAATCACCGCAACCGCACCGGCCTTCATCTTGGCCAGAAGAGCGCTGTTCCGGGCCGCTCGCCGCATCTTGCGCGGCATCTCGCGGCGGTAATTACGCTCCAGTTTGGCAAAGGCCACCCCGCCGCCGCGTCGGATCGGCGTCCGGACCGTACCCATGCGGGCGTTCCCCGTGCCCTTCTGCCGGTACAACTTGCGCGTCGATCCCTCCACCATGGACCGGCATTTCGTGCGCGCGGAGCCCTGCCATTGGTTCATCTGAAACGCCGAGATGGCCTGCTTGAGCAGGTCGTAGCGGACGCGGCCGCCCAGGATGGCCTCGTCAACCTGGACCGCTCCGGTCCGTTCGCCACTCATGTTGTATACAGGTACCTCGATCATCACCTGCACTCCGCTGCCGCCCCAGGGCGGCTCACGCCACCCTACTTCTTGGCCTTGGCCTGCCGCACCAGCACGTAACCGCCGTTCGGCCCAGGAACGCTCCCCTTCACCAGAAGAAGATGGTTCTCCTTGTCCACACGGATCAGTTCCTGATTGCGGCTGGTCCTTCGCGCATTGCCCATGTGACCGGCCATGCGCTTGCCCTTCTTAATGCAACGGCCTCGACCCCGCTGAGCCATGCCCCCGATACCCCCCGGAGAACGATGCTTCCGCTCCGTCCCGTGTGAGTTCGGCTGACCACCGAAGTGGTGACGCCGCATGACGCCCGCGTAACCCCGCCCCTTGGTCGTTCCAACAACGTCCACGTACCGGACCTGGGCGCTCTCAAACAGCTCAACCGTCCATACATCCCCAGGACTGGCCTGCGGGGCCTCCTTCAGGCGAACCTCGCGAATCAGCCGCTTCGGACCGGTTCCCGCCTTGGCGGCGTGCCCGATCATCGGAAGCGTCGACCGATGAGGCTTCACGTCCTCGAAGCCCAGTTGCACGGCATCGTACTTGTCCGGTCCCGCGGCCGACTTGGTCGCCAGAACCGAGCACGGCCCCGCCTGGATCACGGTCACCGGCACGACCTCGCCGTTCTCGGTATACACCCGAGTCATTCCGACTTTTCTGCCTAGCAGTGCCGCCACCATGTGAAAAGACTTCCCTTCAAAGCCCTGCGGGCTCATCCTCTTGGGTCATGCCGCGCGATCAAGCTCACACGGCCAAGCTGCTGAAAAACGATGACTGTAGGAGCGAAAAAGCCGCCGCCCAGTCGGTATCAGGCCTTGATCTTGACGAACACCCCCGCTGGAACAACCAGCCGATTCAAGGCTTCTACCGTCCGCGCGGTCGGCTCGTAGATGTCGATCAAACGCTTGTGCGTTCGCATCTCAAACTGCTCGCGGGACTTCTTGTCAATGTGCGGCGAGCGCAGGACGGTGTAACGCTCGATCCGGGTCGGCAGCGGAATCGGACCACACACCCGCGCGTTCGTCCGCTTGGCATGATCCACGATCTCGCGGGCCGATGCGTCCAATGCCCGCGGGTCGTATGCCTCCATCCTGATCCGGATCCGTTCGCCCTGCATGACCTTCCTCTAAATGCTTCTTGCGGCCCTTTGCGGCCTTGTCTCACTGCTCCCGCCCGCACCCACAACCCCGAAAAAGACCCGGCAACCCCCGTCGCTCCCGCCTCCGCGGGCAATCACACGGGCTGCCATCGGCCTCGTCATCGGTTCCGGTCCGCCAAACCCTCCGCGCTAAACCTCCACGGCGACAGGGTTTGCATGGGTTAGACGCAGACCCGTAAGTTTAGCCATCCTGAGGAATCTGTCAACCCCAGCCCGCCGTGATTTTTTCCGCTTTTCCGACGTCCGTCAGCCCGCCGCTTTCCGAGATAGTTATCGGACGCTAGTGCGCCGCCCATCAAAGGATTCAAACTGACATAACTTCAACTCGCAGCAATAATTGCGTCTCCAATAGAGGGTGGCACAATCGCATAGTGGGACGGCTCCATGGTCCAGCTCCCACGACCTTGGGTAAGACTGCGGAGATCGGTGGCATAGCCGAACATCTCCCGAAGCGGAACCATCGCCTCGATCACCCTCTGCCCCCCACGTACCGTCGCGTCGTTGACCACCCCCCGGCGACGGGTAAGGTCGCCACTGACCGCCCCAAAATAGCTCTCCGGCGTGATGACCTCGACCCTCATGATCGGCTCCATCAGGGCAAGCTGGGCCGACTCGGCCGCCCGATCGAAGGCCATTCGGGCTGCGGCCTCAAAGGTGCCCTCCGTGCTGTCCGTCTCGTGCTCGGCGGCCTCCAGCAGGATGATCTTGAGATTGATGATCGGGTAGCCGCGAAGACCGGTTCTTGCCGCATCCTTCACCGCATTGGCCACGGCCGCCAGAAACTCCGGCCGTATGGCCCCCTCCGGCACCCTGCTCTCGAAAACCACGTGCTCTTCGCCTTCCTTCGGAGTGAACGGCTCGAGCTGCAACTTGACCCTGGCATAGAGGCCCTTGCCGCCCGTCTGCCGCTTGAATTCCTCCTCGCAGACGGCCACGGCCGTGATCGTGTCCCGATACGAGACCCTGGGCGTCCCGACGCGGACGTCAACTTTCATGTCACGCCGCAACCGATTGACAAGCACCTCGAGATGAAGCTCGCCCATGCCGCTGATCAGCGTCTGCCCGGTTTCCTCGTTCGCCCGGTATTCGAACGTCGGGTTCTCGCGGGACAACATCGCAAGCGCCTCCAGCATGCGGTCACGATCCGCCGACGACTGCGGCTCGATCGACATGCTGACCACCGTCTCGGGAAACTCGATCTTCTCGAGCAGCACCGGATGCTTCGGATCGCACAACGTGTCGCCCGTAAGCGATTCCTTCAAACCCGTCACGGCCACGATATCACCCGCCACGGCACTGTCGATCGGCTCGCGCCGCTTGGCGAAGACGCGGAGGATCCGGCTGACGTTTTCCTTGACGCCGCGGGCCGGGTTGAGCACTCGCGAGTTCGTCTTCAATGTCCCCGAGTAAACGCGAACAAAAAAAACGTCCACCGGCTTCTCGGCCACGACCTTGAACACGTATGCAACAAGCGGGCCGGTCGGATCGCAGCGACATTCCACCGTGCCGCCCTTGGCTTTTTCCTTCGACCTGCCCTTGTGCGACTTGTCGGCGAGATCCGGCACCTGGCCGACGATCGGCGGACAATCAAGCGGGCTCGGCAGGTAGTCGATCACGCCGTCAAGCAGCCGCTGGATACCGATATACGCCAGCGCCGACCCGCAAAACACCGGATGGGCCAGAT